>CANHUM010000217.1 GCA_947463845.1 Comamonadaceae bacterium | reverse complement strand
CTTGAACCATGAGCAGAATGTCCGGCTCAGTCTCCGGAGGCCTCACGGGCTTGGGTGTCCATGTGGCGGCACCGTCCTTGGCCATGCCCCTGGGGAGCAACCACGCCGGAATCGAATCCAAACGCAGCCGCTGACCTGCAAACAAGGTTGAAAAACGGTCAACCAGGTTGGACAACTCCCGGATATTGCCCGGCCAGTCGTAGTTCTGCAGGGCACCGAGCAGATCAGGCGCAAAGTCCACCGGTGCCATGCCCTCTTGGGCGAATTTGCGGCTGAAATGCTCGAGCAAAGCCGGAATGTCATCCCGTCGCTCGCGCAAGGGGGCGAGTTTCAAGGGCAGCACATTGAGCCGGTAATACAGATCCTCACGGAAGCGGCCAGCGGCCACTTCATCGTCCAGATCGCGGTTGGTGGCAGCCACGATGCGCACATCGAACGGGATGGCTCGGTTGGAGCCCAGAGGCACCACCGAGCGCTCTTGCAAGCAGCGCAGCAATTTGACCTGCATGTCCAGGGGCAACTCGCCCACCTCATCCAGGAACAGCGTACCGCCATCGGCCATTTCAAAGCGGCCCCTTCGGTCGGTCAGCGCGCCGGTGTAGGCGCCCTTGATGTGTCCGAAAAGTTCGCTCTCGATGAGGTCCTTGGGAATCGCGCCGCAATTGATGGGGACAAATTGGGAGGACTTGCGTTGTCCCTGCAGGTGCAGGGCTTGGGCTGCCAACTCTTTGCCAGTGCCACTTTCCCCAGTGATCAGCACGGTCGAAGACGAATTTGCCAAAGTCCCGATCATGTCCCGCACAAGCTCGATCGCCGCACTGTGGCCAATCATTTTGGGAAAAGGCAAAACACTGACTCCTTACGGGATGACGTGAGCGCGGGCCACCCGATGACCGCTGAGGATTGGCGATAATTTCATCAATATGATGAGTTTTACCAGTTATATCAGATTATAGGATTCAAGCCTCAGATTCGGTGATTTACTAGAGACCCGCGGACTGTGGCGGGGTATTGGCGCAGGCAGAAAAACGGCCCATGTGCCAGAGCAACATGGGCCGTGCATCCTTGGCCGTCTTCCGGCTCAATCCGCTGGCTTGGGACGCGGAAACTGCAAAGGCTGGTCTTTCGGCTTGGCCACCTGCACTGCCGTCTGTTGTGGCTTTTGCAACTGCTCGATGACACGGTCCTTTTGCAGGACCACCAGGGCATTCACATCGCGTTTGAGGGCGTTGACGTTATTCATGTCCGCCTTCAGACCTTTGACCTCATCGCCCAACATCTGCACCGCCTTGGATTGCTGCTGTAGCTTGCCGTTGATCGATTGCACCTCACGGGTCAAGCTGGCACTGGCCTGGGTGATTTGCTGAGCTGCCCGATTGGGCATGGTCTGCATCAGTGTCTCCGACTTGCTGAGCGCATCGTTGATCTTGCTTTCCACTTGGGCCTGTACACCGACCAAGGCCACTTGCTTGGCCGACATCTCCTTGATCTGGGTGTTCAACGACTCCAGTGTCGAGAGGCCGGCATTGAGCTCAACCGTGCGCTTGCCGACGGCCAGCATCATTTCATCAAGCTCCGCCACGCGGTTACTGAGGCGAGCGCTAAACACCGCAAAAATCACGAGTGAAAGCATCATCAAACCCGCGCTCGCGCCAACCAGTATGGTGTTGATCTTTCGAGTGGTGAATGCTGTGGCACTGAGTTGCGCCATCTGAGTCTCGAAACTGGTGGAGATGCGGTTGGCCACCTCGGCAGAACGGTTGGCGACATCAGCCGCATCCAAAACCGCACTGGACAGCTTGGAAAACTGGCTCTGCATGGC
This sequence comes from Comamonadaceae bacterium, assembly GCA_947463845.1. Classification (GTDB taxonomy): domain Bacteria; phylum Pseudomonadota; class Gammaproteobacteria; order Burkholderiales; family Burkholderiaceae_C; genus Limnohabitans_A. The sequence goes on along the minus strand of CANHUM010000217.1, from coordinate 1,658 downwards.
ACTCCAGTCATTCTGGACAGGCGGAGCTTGGGAAGCGCTCGGGGCGGTCTCAGGGAGGGCCGCCGTGGCGTCCATCGAGTCGGCCTTGGGTAAGGCTGCGACCACCGCAGGATCGGGCACGCCTTGGGGGGCGGCCTTCAGTTCAGGCTCGACACGCGCCTCAGCGTCCAGCTTTTTGAGCGTCTGTTTTTTCTTCATGCCATCGTCCATGGTTCAGGGGCCAGACCGGTCACCCTTTATCTTTGGATGCCTTCGTCAACATGACGAGTTCAGCGCGCAGGTTTTCTGTCGCCCGCTCAAGCTGCCGGATCCTGTATTCCAGGTCAGCACCCATCGCTACTTTCGTCTGATCTGTAATCGGCTCGAACGCGGAGTTCTTGAGCTCGAGGTCGTTAACCGAACGTTTCCTGCGCGGCGTGGCCGGAACACCGGCGGTGACTGGCTGACGGTCCACTCGGCTGCTGCCGGCCAAGCGTTGGTCTGGACTTAAAGCGACTTGATGCGCGCTCGCTCCTGAAATGACATGGGTCTTTTTCATCGCACTCAGCTCCTCTATGGTGGGTGCTAAGGCATCAGGCGTCGGGCCTGCGGCCATTCGCGTCGAACTGCATGTTGGCTGGCACCTGGGGTTCGGGCTTCTGGATCTGTCCACGGCCAGGCTGGTTGGCTTCCAGCCCATACACGTAAGCGATCACTTGCGCCACCGCATGGTAGAGAGGCTCGGGCACCGACTGTTCCAGCTCGGTGGTGAAGTAAAGCGCACGCGCCAAGGGAGGGGCTTGGAAAATCTGCACCCCATGGCGGGCAGCCTCTTCCCGGATGTTCTGCGCCATGAAGTCCGTGCCCTTGGCCACCAGCACGGGTGCCCCATCGCCTGCTGGGTCGTATTCGAGCGCCACAGCAAAGTGGTCAGGGTTGGTGATGACCACATCGGCGTCTTTGACCCGCTGCATCATGCGGGCGTTGGACATCTCGCGCTGGCGGCGGCGAATCTGGGCCTTGACTTCCGGCCGACCCTCGATGTCCTTCATCTCGTCCTTGACCTCCTGCTTGGTCATGCGCATGCGCTTGAGGAATTCGTACTTCTGGAAAGGCACATCGATCATGGCGATCACGGCCAGGCTGAGCGCGACCCACACGGCAGATTTGGCGATCATCATGCCCGCCGCCCACAAGGCCGGCTCCAGCGGCATGCGGCCAATGGCCACCAGCGTGTCGGTGTTGGCGGCCATCGAGGCCCACAACACGGCCGTCACCAGCACGAATTTGAGGATGGCCTTGGCCAACTCGACCAGCGCATGCGTGCCAAACATGCGTTTGAAGCCCTGCATGGGGTCGATCTTCGAAGCCTTGGGGGCCACCGCTTTGAGCGACAAGAAGAAACCACCGGTCAGCCCAGAGGCCACCACGCCCACCACAATCGTCAGCAGGATCAAGGGGATGAACAACACGAAGGCCTGCTGCAGGCTTTCGCTCAACGCTAATGGGAGCAGCTCGGGCTTGGACAGCGTCTTGGTATCGAACACAAATGAGCTGACAAAGAGCTCGGCCAGGCGGTTCATCAACCAACCACCCATCATCAGGATCAGCAAAAAACTGCCGATCACGACGGCCGCAGCGGGCAGTTCGATGGAGCGGGCCACCTGGCCCTCTTCCCT
>CANHUM010000216.1 GCA_947463845.1 Comamonadaceae bacterium | reverse complement strand
GGATGATCCAGGTCATGGCCTCCAGAGAATCCTGGCTTTGGGCTTGCAGTTCGTGTTGGCCTGGCCTTTTGTTCAGCTGCCAGTGGATGTCAGCACGTCGGTTCATGAAGTCGGACAAATCGGCCATCCGGTACCAGCGGAAAGTATTTTTTTGTTGCAACAGCTTGGCTTGTTCGCGCAGTGCGCGCATGGTTTTGTAGTACTGCGGTGTGGTCGCGGGGTGAAAGTAGAACAGTCGAACCAGATGGTTGTCGCTGACATGTTCAAACAAGTTCACGATGAATTCCTGGATTTCATGCTCTTGCAAGCCGAACTCCTCCAATTCATCGACCGTGGCAATCCGTTTGAAGTTGGATATCGGAAAATTCCACAATCGAGCATAGGGCGATGGTTTGCCCTCGATGTAGGAGCGGGTGGCCCCCAGACCGGTGTCGGCGGTGGTGTAGAAGGCTTTGAAGCCACGCGCATGCAACCAATGGGTCGCCCATGTGGGTTGGTTGCCCATAGGGGCTGAATAAACTTGGGGTGCATGCCCGGTAGCGTTCTGGATGCTGGCATGGTTGCGCTCCAAGTAGGGCACAAAGCGTTCTTGGTTGTGTTCATTGGCTTGGTAGCCAAAAACATTGTGTGTCCAGCCCCCGTGGTTGCCCACTTCGTGTCCTTGGGCATGCTGGCGTTTCAGGAACGCACGCATCCACGCGTTCTCGGTCATGTTGAGTCCCAGCCCATCGCCTTCACGGTGAGCATCTGGACCTGCCGTGACGTGGATGGAGTAGGGGCCGTCCTTGAACCAACCGGACTGTTCCAAATCGCGCAGTGGCTTTTGTGCGGAATTGGAGTCCACGTGCAAGTTCAGAACCATGCCGCCAATGCCTTCGGGTGTTGCAGCCAATCGTGGCAGACCGGCCATGTCGGTGCCGAAAAAGCTCAGTGTCCGGTGCAGCAAATAACTGTCGGTCCGGGTTTTCAGGTAGCCCAGCGGCAAGTTGGCAAACATCACTCGACCCTGTCCATGTTGGTGCAAAGACAAAATCGTGTCGCCCTCTTCAGAGCGAATCCATGTGCGCAATTTTTCTGTGTCGGCGCCCAGAGCCGTGTGCTCGCCCGAGAGCGAAACCTGGGCCAGAGCATGCTCCAGTGGGGCTGTACGGTAGTGGTCATACACCAGATCTTCGTAGGCATACGTGGTCAATTCCCCCCAGGGCTCTGACTGATCCAAGGGGAAATCCAGTTTGCCCGGTTGTATGCCCAGTTGCCGCTCGCCCTCTTGACTGACCAGTACGGTGGCTGAGTTCAGTGTTTGGTCGCGCAGGTCTTTGTACATGGCATAGCGTACGCCCACGAGCTTTGACAAACGCGAGGCATGGTCTGCATAACGGTTGTGGTCCAGCTTGAACAGGGCAGCATCAAAGCTCACCAGCAATTGGCCCCCGTTTTCCACATACTGGTAGAGCGTGTTGATCAGCAGGTCCGAAGCTTGCGGGTGAACAGTGTCTGGCAAGATCACCCCGGGCATGGGACGCCGATCGGCATGGTGCTGTATGAATTCATCATCGGTCAGTGGCTGCAGCAGCAAGCCTTCTTCCGTCGCGGCATCCAGCCATGCCTGGGTCACCGGGTGATCTTTGGCTTGTCCGTTGGGCAACAACAGAAACAGGGTCAAGGGCTGAGCCTGGTTGTTTTTCGAGGACCAGACCCAGCTGCTCATGCTGACGATGGCCAGACAACCCAAGAGCCATAAAAGTGGCCGAATCCAGCTTGATTTCGTTTTCAACAAGGTCATGACAGTGTGTTTTTCAGGTGAACAGGTTGCGTCTGTGAGTGTCGTGGCCTCTGCGTCAGGGGTGGTGCGAAACTGGCCAGGAGCGCGTACAGGGCGATGAAAATCCATAAGTCCAGCAAAGCGCCAAAGCACATGAAAAGCAAAGGCATGAACAAAATGGACAGGTGCTCAAGGCACCACACATGCAGCAAGGTCTTGTGCGGCAACATCACAGCAAAGTAAACCAGGAACGCCAGCGGTGCGAGAATTTTTTGCCATATGGGCGTGGGCAAAACTCCCCAACCCAAGGCCAGCATGGGACCGATCGCGATCATCAATCCGTAACCCATGCCCATCAGTGCGTTGGCATGCGCTCCGATGCTGTAGGGGAAACTGGCTGGCGCGAGCCAAAAGAAAAGGCATGCGCACCACTGAATCAGGCACAGAGCCCGCAAACTGATTTTCAGTGGGTAGAAACGATCACTGAGTCGATTGCCCAATCCCCAGACGAGCGCTGTCAATGCGGCGGTGATCACGATGCGTTGGACCGAGGGCGCGAATGACCCATCGTCCATCGTGGTCCAGAGCAAGGTCCGCCCATCCTCTGACAACTGCGTCATCAATGACAGGTTCAGGGCTTCCCCCCAAAGGGCTAATGTCTTGGACCAAAAAAGCATCAGTGGCGCTTTCAACAGAATCAGCAAACCCACGGGCAGCACAGACCACAACAGGCATTGCCCCGGCAAATTTAGCCAGGCTGTGGGTGTCCCGATACTTTGCGCGACGCTGTGGTCGGAGATGGCGCTTTCCATCCTGACTTGGCCTGGCGTTGGGGTGGTGTGTGTGCTCATGGCCAGTCCTTGAACACGCTGATCAGGAAGCCTTGGCGTTTGTAGAAAGGATTCTTGTAGTTTTCAATCCGTGCGCGGATACCCCAATCAGGGCCGAGCCAATGCTGCGCGGAAATCGTGGTTTGGTGGCTGGAAAATCGTGAAATCAATTGGTCTGAGCCCAAGACCTGATAACCCTCTTCGCCCCAGCCGTAACGCCCGGTGATGCGGGTTTGACCGGCTTGCCCCCAGGTGGCTGCCATGAAGTATTGTTGGGTATCGATGGTCCCTGGATTGCTGCGGTTGATCCGTGCTTCGGCCTGGAGGACCCAACTGGATGGCAAATAGGCGGTTGCTCCCAAGCTGATCTTGTTGTCTGTGTAGTCCAGGGGTGATCGGTAATGTCCAACGCCCAGGCTGGTCACCAGACTCAAATCTTGGAGCCATTTGCGGTGGATGAAGCCATCGACCCTGTAGCGCGGCAAATACGAGGCGCCATCGCCCGCACCCATGGACAGGGAGCCATACCAATGCTTGTCCAGGACCATGGTGTTGCCCAGACCCAGGTACGTTCCGTCCTCATTGAATCGCTGCATGTTGGCCAATTCGCCTGACACCATGTGGGGGCCGGTGCTGTAGAGGCCGCGAACGCCAACTTCCCGCCACGAGCCGTAGTTTCCGCTCAAGCTGTCATAGGATGTATAAATCTCCGCTTGTTGCAGCCCCGGTGGGCGTGTGCTTTGGGCCCACACGCTGGGCCAGGCCATGCAGATCAGACCCGGTAGCCAGATCCCGAATCGCCAGGCACCTGCAGGCAGTTTTTTCTTTGTCGTCATGTCATCGCTTTCAGTGGGTCAGTGGCGGGTGCTGAGTGCATGGTTGTCGATGGTCCAGCGGGGCATCAGC
>CANHUM010000215.1 GCA_947463845.1 Comamonadaceae bacterium | reverse complement strand
GTAGCCCACAGCCAGCTTGGCCGCCACTTTGGCAATCGGAAAACCGGTGGCTTTGGAAGCCAGTGCCGATGAACGCGAAACGCGGGGGTTCATCTCGATGACGACCATGCGGCCGTCTTTGGGATTGATCGAGAACTGCACGTTCGAGCCGCCCGTGTCCACACCGATTTCGCGGAGCACTGCCAAAGAGGCATTGCGCAAAATCTGGTATTCCTTGTCGGTCAGCGTCTGGGCGGGGGCCACGGTGATCGAGTCACCGGTGTGAACACCCATCGGGTCCAGATTCTCGATGGAGCAAACGATGATGCAGTTGTCTGCTTTGTCGCGCACCACTTCCATCTCGTACTCTTTCCAGCCGAGCAGCGATTCTTCGATCAGCAGTTCGTTGGTCGGCGAAGCCTCCAGGCCGCGCTTGCAGATGGTTTCAAATTCTTCGGGGTTGTAGGCAATGCCGCCACCCGTACCACCCAGCGTGAAACTGGGGCGAATGACCGTGGGGAAACCCACGCGTTTTTGCACATCCCAGGCTTCTTCCATGCTGTGGGCGATACCGGAGCGCGCCGAGCCCAGACCGATCTTGGTCATGGCGTCTTTGAACTTGAGACGGTCTTCGGCTTTGTCGATGGCTTCGGGCGTGGCGCCGATCAGCTCAACTTTGTACTTGTCGAGCACGCCGTGACGCCACAGGTCCAGAGCGCAGTTCAGGGCGGTCTGACCACCCATGGTCGGCAGGATGGCATCGGGGCGCTCTTTGGCAATGATCTTCTCGACCGTTTGCCAAGTGATGGGCTCGATGTAAGTCACGTCAGCAGTGGCCGGGTCGGTCATGATCGTCGCAGGGTTGCTGTTGATCAAGATGACTTTGTAGCCCTCTTCGCGCAAAGCTTTGCAAGCCTGCACGCCGGAGTAATCGAACTCACAGGCCTGACCAATGATGATCGGGCCAGCGCCAATGATGAGAATGCTTTTGAGGTCGTTGCGCTTTGGCATGTTATTTCGCCTCCATCAATTTGATGAAGCGGTCAAAGAGGTAAGCAATGTCGTGCGGGCCGGGCGACGCCTCGGGGTGGCCCTGGAAGCAGAACGCAGGCTTGTCGGTGCGGGCCAGGCCCTGCAAAGTGCCGTCAAACAAGGACACGTGCGTGGCACGCAAGTTGGCCGGCAAGGATTTTTCATCCACCGCAAAACCGTGGTTCTGGCTGGTGATGGAGACACGGCCGGAGTCGAGGTCTTTGACAGGGTGGTTGGCACCGTGGTGACCAAACTTCATCTTGAAGGTTTTAGCACCACTGGCCAAGGCCATGATCTGGTGACCTAAACAAATACCGAAGGTGGGGATACCGGTCTCGATCAGTTCCGCGGTGGCTGCAATGGCGTAATCACAAGGCTGTGGGTCGCCCGGGCCGTTGGACAAGAAAATGCCATCGGGCTGGTGCTTGAGCACATCGGCGACCGATGTTTTGGCCGGAACCACGGTCACCTTGCAGCCGCGCTCGGCCAGCATGCGCAAGATGTTTTTCTTCACGCCGAAGTCGTACGCCACCACATGGAACTTGGGGGATGACTGCGTGCCATAACCGGCACCCAGTGTCCACTCGGTCTGGGTCCAGTCGTAAGACTGGGCCACCGAGACTTTTTGTGCCAGATCGAGTCCCGCCATGTTGGGGGCAGATTTGGCTGCGGCAATCGCTTGGTCGATGAGCGCCTGGGTGACCGCCTGGCCTTTGGCCAAACCCACGATGGCGCCATTTTGTGAGCCCTTGGTGCGCAAAATGCGGGTCAGTTGGCGGGTATCGATATTGGCAATGGCGACGGTGCCGGCATCGACAAGGTAAGACGACAAGGTTTGGCTGGAGCGGAAGTTGCTCGCCACCAAGGGCAAGTCTTTGATGATCAGACCAGCGGCATGGACTTTGTCAGCTTCGATGTCTTCCACGCTGACGCCGTAGTTACCAATGTGCGGGTACGTCAGGGTGACGATCTGCTGGCAATAACTGGGGTCGGTGAGAATTTCTTGGTAGCCGGTGAGCGAGGTGTTGAACACCACTTCGCCGACGGTGGAGCCAGTCGCTCCGATCGAATTGCCGATAAAGACCGTGCCGTCTGCGAGCGCCAAAATGGCGGGCGGGAAGGTTCCCTGAAGAGACAAAAGCACTGGGTTCTCCGGAATGGTTCGGGTACGCCTCAGCACTCACCAGAGATGCGATCTCTTTTTGGCTGCTTGTTCGAGGAATGGGCCTGGGATGGACTGTGGCGTACAGGTTGATGCGGGAAAGCCTCTCATTATAGCTGAGGACCGCGAGCAAACTCCGGCAAAATGCCCGCCTTGGCCCTGCCCAGGGGCTGCCAAAGTGATCAGAGACTGACGGTTGCGCTGGCGTGCAAGCAAATGGCCGCAGCTGTGGCCACATTGAGGGATTCTTCACCGCCCGGCTGGGCAATGCGCACCTGATGTCGGGCCCTGGCCATCAGGCCGGCACTGACGCCCTGCCCTTCGTGACCGAAGACCCAGGCACATTTGGGGGGCAAATCACCCGCTTGCAGCAAGGCGTGCAAAAACGGCCCCTCATGGGAACTGGTGGTCAGCAAGGGCACTTGCAACGCCGCCAGATCAGCCTCACTGAGCGCTTCAACCAGGTGCAAACCGAAATGCGCTCCCATGCCCGCCCGCAATACCTTGGGCGACCACAAGGCCGCCGTACCTTTGATGGCCAGCACCTGGCGGTAACCGAAAGCCGACGCACAGCGCAAGATGGCCCCCACATTGCCCGCATCCTGCAAACGGTCCAGCACCACCGTGGCCACATCTGTCAGCACCTCATGGGCAGCCTGCCACGCCACCACAAAGCCCATGCGGGCCGGTGACTCCAGACCACTCAGGCTGGCGAACAAGGCATCGGACAAAACAAACACCTGGTCGGTGAGGCCGACCCACTCATCGCCCTGTTCGGCCTGAAACGACTCGGTCAGCACCACTTGCAGCGGTTGCACACCGCGCGCCAGCGCTGCACGGCACAAGTGATCGCCCTCCAGCCAGAACTGCCCGGCCTTGCGGTAAGCGGTGCTGTCTTGGGCCAAACGCCGCCACAATTTCACATGGGGATTGTCTCGGGACGTGATCAGCTGCACCGCACACTCCTGGCCACCGGGGCAAAAGTCATCCGGTGGCATTCCGACGGGCCATGCGTTTGCAAAGCCGCCAGGTGCTGCGCTGTGCCATAGCCCTTGTGTTGGTCGAAACCGTAAGCCGGATAACGCTGGTGCATCGCATCGCACAAACGGTCGCGGTGTACCTTGGCCAAGATGGAAGCGGCCGAGATGGCGGGCACCAGCGCATCGCCTTTGACAATGGCTTCAGCCTGCATGGGCAGGATGGGCAAGCGGTTCCCGTCCACCAGCACGAGTTTAGGCGGCAAGCGCAAGCCCTCCACAGCACGCTTCATGGCCAACAAGGTGGCCTGCAAGATGTTGAGTTGGTCAATTTCCTGAACTGTTGCC
>CANHUM010000214.1 GCA_947463845.1 Comamonadaceae bacterium | reverse complement strand
CGGCCAGCGTCATGCGCCAACCCTGCTCTTCAAACATGTCACGCAGCACGCCGCAGGTGATGGCTTCGCTGTCCACCAGCACGCCGTCGCAGTCAAACAAAATGGCTTCAAAGTTCATGCGGGCGATCATACGGGGTGCAACTCGTTCAGCGTCCATGTCTGTCCATTCAGTCCCCATGGAAATGTCGCACCAGAGCATCACCAAACGCCCTCACTCGCGCGGGCAACAGACGAGAGGCTGTGACCAGATGCAAAGGGCTGGACACCGACTGCCATTGCGGCAGAACCCGAATCAAAGACCCCTGCTTCAGGGCTTGTTCGGTGGCCTTGAGATCGATCATGCCGATGCCATGACCTGAACGGCATAGGAATTCAAGCATCTGCATGCTGTTGGCGACCAAACGCCCTTGCACATTCACTGTTTGAGGTCGGGTTGATGATGCGCCATCCACCAATGTCCGCTGGCTGAAAGTTTCTGATGCTCCTAGGCGCAAACAGGTAAACCCCTCCAGCGCTTTGGGTTCCCTGGGGAGTCCGTGCGCCCGCACAAAGTCGGGGCTGGCAAACAGAGCGGCAGGAAAGTCAGCAATGTGGCGGGCCACGAGCAAGGAGTCTTCCAGTCTGCCCAACCTCAGGGCTGCATCGACGGACTCAGAAAGCAAATCAACGCGGCGTACGGTGAGATCCATCTGCAGATGCAATTGCGGGTGCTCCCGGACAAAACGGTCCAACATAGGCTGCAGATGGAGGGCTGCAAAGTCTGGTGAGCAACTCACCCTCAATACACCCCTGAGACCATCCCTGCTGCCTGACAGCTCTTCGTGCGCGAGCCGAGCTTCGTCGACCAAAGGAGCGCTGCGTTTGTAGTAAAGCATCCCTTCATGGGTAGGTTCGACCTTGCGTGTGGTGCGGTGCAGGAGCTTGATACCCAACTGTTTTTCAAAGTCGCTGATGCGCCTGGACAGCGTCGACGCCGGCATGCTCAGGTGCTGAGCCGCCCGATGAAAACTGCGCAGGCGAACCACCTCCACAAACAAAGCCATATTGCTCAACACATCCATTCTTTCATTATTCCAGAAATGGAATGGTCAATTCAATTTAACTCTTTTATTAATGATTTATTACGTATTAAACTCGCGTTTCCCTGTATTGACTGAAAGGAAAAATCATGAAATCCACACCCCGTCGCCAATTCATGAGCGGCACCGCTGCCACTTTTGCCGCAGCCGCAGCCGCAGCCGCCGTGTCCGGCGTGGCCAACGCGACCACCACCCCATCATCGGCCCATCCCAAAAGAAAAACCATGTCAGCCGCCAACAACTACCTCGACTTCAACATCCAAAACACCGCTCTGGTGCTGGTGGACCACCAAGTGGGCACCATCAACTGGGCCGGCGAGCTGGCTTCCGGCGAGCACGAGCAGCTGAAAATGTGGACCCGCGTGATCGCCCGCTTCGCCAAAGGCGCCGGCATCCCGGTGGTGCTGACCAGCAGCATGGAAGACCAGCCCCAGGGCCCGCTGCTGCCCGAGTTCAAGGAGATCCTGCCGCAGGAATACGCAGCGCGCATCCAGCGCACGGGCGTGATCAACGCCTGGGACGATCCGGCCTTTGCCAAAGCTGTGCGTGCCACCGGCAAGAAAAACCTGCTGATGGGCGGACTGACCACCGACGTTTGCCTGGTGCCGCCGGCCCTCTCGGCCAAAGCCGAAGGCTTCAATGTGGTGGCCCTGATGGACATCTCGGCCGCCTGCACCAAAATCGCTGCACAAAACAGCCGTGACGCCCTCACCCGCGCCGGCGTCAACTGCATGACCGTCACCCCCATGCTCACCAGCATGCTGGGCAATTACACCAGCCCGGCCTCGCGCTATTTCTTCGAGGCTTTTGAGAAGGAAGGCGTGTACGGCGCCTTTGCCAAAGGCAACCTGCGCTGAGCCTGCCTGGCCACGCCAAGTCGAAGGTGCAGCCCAGGCTGCGCCTTTTTTTGATTTCGGAGACCCCATGAGCCCCCTGCGTTCCATCACCCAGCGCCTGCACAGCCAGGCCCACGGGCCCATCGCGCGATTCATCAGCCCCGAGGCCCCCTCGGGCGAGACCCTCAAGCCTTTTGTCCTTCTGGACCATTTCGACGCGGAGATACGTCCCGGATTTGGTTTCGGCATGCACCCCCACTCGGGCATCGCCACCCTCACCTGGCAACCCGATACCGATGTGCGTTACGAAGACACCACCGGTCAAAATGGCATCTTGCTGGCAGGCGGCCTGGAGTGGATGAACGCGGGCGGTGGCGCTTGGCACCAGGGTCAGCTCATGGGTTCGGGCCGGGCGCAGGGTTTTCAGTTGTGGGTGGCCATGCCTCCTGGCGTCGAAAACGGCCCCAGCGAAGGCCAGTACGTGGCCCCCGAAGCAGTGGCACGCCTGAAGGTGCCCGGCGCACAGGTGCTGGTGCTGCTGGGCGAATACACGGTCGGTGCGCAGAGCGCACGCTCGCCCATCCGGTCTCACCAAGACATGAACTATTTTGTGGTGATGCTCGAAGCCGGCGCCCAATGGCGCTTCAGCCCCCCCGCGCAACACGATGAGGCCTGGGCCTTTGGTTTTGACGGGCACGCCCTCATCCAGAATGAAGCGGGTGGGCGCGCCTTGTTGACGCTGTCAGAAGCGGGTGACATCGCGCTGTCGGCGCCCGAGGGCCCGGCACGCGTGCTGATGGGCACAGCCCGTAAACATTCTCACCCCTTGGTACTGGGCAGCAGCTCGGTGCATACCAGCGAACAGGCTCTGGCGCTGGGACTCGAACGCATCCGGGCCATCGGCAAGGATCTGAAGCGCAAGGGTCGTCTCGGCCGCTGAAGGCTTTGAGAACCGAGGCGCTAAGCCTCATGGCCCGCCGATGGGTCAGTGCTTCAACCAGGCTCAGCGCGCATCGCCATCCACATAAAACCAGCGCCCGTCTTCGCGCACAAAGCGGCTGCGCTCGTGCTGGCGCACCGCCTTGCCGCCCACCCGAAAGCGCGCCACAAATTCGACCTCGGCGGTGTCTGCGCCCGTCACTTTGTGCTGCTTGATCTCCAAACCCAACCATTTGCCGCCTGATTCCAGTGTCAGCTCGGCTGGGCGCTGACTGCTGTGCCAGGTGGCCAGCAAATAAGGCACATCGCCCCGCACAAAGGCGCTGTAGCGTGAGCGCATCAGCCGCTCCGCATCGGGTGCGGCCTGCCCCGCATGCAGGGGGCCGCAGCAGTCGCTCAGACTCATTGCCTGACCTTTGGGCGTGGTACGTCCGCACGGGCAAGGTGTGGCCATCAAGCGCCTTTGCGTGCCGCGCTTTCGGCCTTGTGCTGCGCCAGCGTGATCATGGGCGCCTGGGCTTTTTTCCAGGCGGCAAAGCCGCCGTCGATGTGGGCCACATTGCTCATGCCCATGTCTTGCAGGGTTTTGGTGGCCAGGGCGCTGCGCCAGCCTGCGCCGCAAAACAAGATGAACTGTTTGCTCTCG
>CANHUM010000213.1 GCA_947463845.1 Comamonadaceae bacterium | reverse complement strand
GTGGAACTTGCCGAGAACGCAGCCCAGGCCCGCGAAGTGCGACAAAGCATGCGTCCCGACCTGGTCCTGCTGGACATCTGGATGCCGGATACCGACGGCGTCAGCTTGCTCAAGGAATGGGCTGCCTGTGGTTTGCTGACCATGCCCGTGATCATGATGAGCGGCCATGCCACCATCGACACTGCGGTTGAGGCCGTCAAGATCGGTGCTCAGGCCTTCCTCGAAAAACCCATCACCTTGCAAAAACTCCTGCATGCGGTGGAACAGGGCCTCGCCCGAGACCAGCTGCAACAAGCCATTCTGGCCGCAGCGCCTGTGCCCCCTTCGAGCACGCTGTCCATATCGGGTGCAGTGGCCAGTCTGACGGCAACAGCCCCAGACGACCAGCAAAGCTTTGAACTCGACCGCCCGCTGCGCGAGGCGCGTGACGCCTTTGAAAAAGCCTATTTTGAATTCCATCTGGCGCACGAGGGTGGTTCCATGACCCGTGTGGCCGAAAAAACAGGCCTCGAGCGCACACACCTGTACAGAAAGCTCAAGCAACTGGGCGTTGACCTGTCGCGCAGCAAACGCAACAGCTGAAAGCCTGCGTATTGCCTCTGAAGGAAGCTTTTCCTCTGCTACAATAGACGTCTTTGCGGCCCGGTAGCTCAGTTGGTAGAGCAGCGGATTGAAAATCCGCGTGTCGGCAGTTCGATTCTGCCCCAGGCCACCAGATACACCCCACAGTTTCGCAAGAGGCTGTGGGGTTTTTCTCTGGGGTTTCAGCGTAAGACACACGCTGCCTACGCTACCTCTACTTGCTACACGCTGTGGGGCTTGGTGAATGACGCAGTCCCCACACTCCACCTCGTATTTAGACAACGAGCGACACGCGGATGGAAAAAAGTCTGCTTTTCAAAAAACCACCCTCCACAGCCCCCTCACAGCCCTCCACGCTGCCCAACCCCAGTCCATACACCTACGCGACGGCGAACTTGTCGTGTATCGCCGCAGCCGCAGTCTGCTCTATCAATGTCGCTACAGACTTGCTGACGGTAGTTGGGTGAGACAAACCACGGGTAAGGCGGCGTTAGAACACGCCATTGTTCGTGCTTGCGACATCTACGACGAAGCCAGATACAGACAACGCTTGGGATTAGCACACCGCACACACTCTGTTGCACAAATAGCGGAAATAACTTCCGCTTCGTTCCGGCAGCTGGCATTCCCCCAAACCGATAGTCATTTCTGATAGCCCAGTTCAGTTTTCTGCCACAGACCACTGGATAGACCCCACAGTTTCGCAAGAGGCTGTGGGGTTTTTCTTTGGGTATGTGTCAGTCGAGTCCGCTCATGGACCGAGGTCCGGCCGTCTGTGGGGCGAAGATAATCTGGCCATCATTGGTATTGCCCCAGGTTTCACTTCCTGCAACCGGGTTGAAGGCACAATCTCCCGATCATGCGATCCCCACAGAACACGATCTTCAGATGAACACTTGGTCAACAGACGCGGGCCCCGTGCAGCTCAGTGCCCTGGTGGAGCGCCTGCAGCGCGAAGTGGTGCATGTGGCATTGATCGGGCATGACTCGGCCTCTGTGGACGAGCAGGGGCGGCGGTTGGTGCAGAGTCTGCGCCAGGACGCCGGTCTGGAGGTGCTGGTACTTTTCGATGCACAGGACGATGCGCTGCTTGAGCGCGTCAACCAGCGCCTGGCCTCGCTGTCGCTCGACCAGGCGCGTCAGGTGGGCAGTACCCGCGAGCCCCTGCAGGTCTGGGTTTTACAGGTCCAGTCCGAAGCCCAGGTTCGCCAGGCCCAAATGTTGGCCCGTATGGTGCGGGATCTGCCGGCGGTCCACTTGCGCCTGATCGCGCTGATGACGCCGATCTTGTCCCAGACCTTGTTCGACGACCCGGTGGGCCGGTCTTTCGTGCCTTGGCGCTTGCCCGGGCCTGCCCTTCGGGAATTGGACGAGGATGAGCTGATGAAAGATTCTGAACCGCAGTCCATGGCGCTGTCCCCGGCACCGTCCAACTTGGACAAGGCACCCCCTCAGCGGTTGTCGATAATGGCCCGGTTGGGGGGTCGTTTGCCGGCACGGCTGCGGGAGCGCTTGCGCCATCCGCCCGACCCGCCCACGGTGGCGGCCATCGCCGTGGGCCTGCTCTTGGTTTCGCTGTTGGTCAGTTGCATCTGAGAGGGCGGCGCGGCCGCCGCTAAAGACTTGGCGTTTGGTGCCGACTCATGAGGAGACCGTTGTGGCTGTTCCTGTGTCTGCGGGGGCCGTGCCGACAACGCACATCGAATGGAGAAGCGATCATGGTGAGATTCCAACCTGCAGCCGTCCTGTTGGTGGCCTCTTTGTTTCTGGCGGGCTGCGAAACCGTACCCCAGCGCGCCCAGGCTGCGCCCGTTGCGCCCGCGGCCCCATTGGCCGCCGAGGCCCCTCCCGCCGGGATGTTGGCGCCCATGGTCGAAAAACGCGACACCCTGATTGGTACAGGTTACGCGGTGATCGCCATCCAGAACCACAAGTTGCCGGCCCAGCAGCGCCTGATGGCCATCCGCGCCTCCAAGCTCGATGCCTACCGGTCTTTGGCCGAGCAGGTTTACGGGCAGTATCTGGATGCCAGCACCACGGTCGCCGACATGGTGGTGATGAGTGACAACTTCCGCGCCCGGGTGGAGGGCGTGATCTACGGGGCCGTGGTGGTCAGCATCACCCCTGTGGGCGAGGACACTTACGAGACCACCCTCTCGCTCGATCGGGGCGTGGTCCATTCCCTGCGCGCGCTCTACCTGAGCCAGCTGGGTGGCCGGCGTACCCCTTAAATACACCAGGCCCCACGCCATGCGCTGCCTGTTCCCGTGTTTGTCCGGTCGGTCTTGGGGCTTGGCCTTGATGCTGGTCGCGGGTCCCTTGGCGGCCCAAACCGTTGCGCCCACCAACCGTGGTGCAGAAGACCTCGAGTTGCAGCTCAAGGCGATCAAGTCGGCCTTGGTGGCAGCGGTCGACAAAGCGCCCACCCGCGTGTTGTCCACCGCTTGGGTGGACGCCAAGGGCAGCCTGCACGAAAGCACCCTCTACAACACCGACGCCCGCATCCAGGGGGTGCGTGTGTTGTCCTACCTGCGCGGCGAAACCGAGACCCCGGATCAAAAGGTCCAGCGCCTGGCCACTCAGGTGGTGTTGCCAGCACACCTGCGCAAGCCCACCAGCGGTGCAGCCTGTCCGGCCAGTGATGCGGTGCGTTGGCGCATGCCCCTGATCATCGAGCCTGTGGTCCATTCGGGCACGGGCACGCTGGGCCATGCCGTGGGGCTTTGGCTGTCGCGCCAGATCGATCACTTGGTGGTGGGCCTGGGCGCCCGGTCGGCCCGCTGGTATGCGGTGCCGTCGTCGGCTGATGCGCCGCCTCAGATGCAGGGGACGTATTGGCAGACCTATCTGGGCCGCCCTTTGCAAGAGCCCGATTGGCGCCTGCGCATCCGCCTTTTGCCTGCGCCCGTGCAGGCCGAAGC
>CANHUM010000212.1 GCA_947463845.1 Comamonadaceae bacterium | reverse complement strand
GGTAAGCCATCTCGGTTTGCTCGGCCACCCGTAGGGCATCCGGCAATATATTTTCTTCGTAGGTTTGCAGTCGCTCGGCGTTGGCTTGCCTGGCTTGCAGCGCCATGACCATTTCGTTTTGGGCGCGCTGCCTTGTCCGGTCCAGCAAGTCCTGGCTCAAGGCGGCCTCTGCTACCGCGCGCCCGATTTCGCCGTCGTATCTGTTCTGATGAACCAGCGGGATGGAGACGCGAACAGCCATCAATTTGGATGTGTTGCCAAACCCATCGGGCGTGTTTTCCAACGCGGTTCCCACCACAGGATCGGTGACGCGCAGGGCCTGTGCCAGTTCCACAGCTTGGCGCGCGGCAAACAAGCGTAGACGGGCCGCTTTGACATCGCTGCGGGCTTCAAGCGGTCCACCGTTCATGATGTCTGCGGCGCTGATGCCGTCTGAAACTGCAGTGGTTGGCCAGCGCACTTCAATGGCCCAGCCATTGACGGGCTCTTTGAGGCCCGTCCACAGGGTGAGGCCTGTGCTGGCCTGCTGGTACTCGAGCCGTGCCGTCTGCGCTTCGGCCTGGGCGCGGTGGGCTTCGATACGGGTCCGTGCCGCTTCTTGTGCCGAGACATCACCATTCACCCAGCGAATGCGCGCGTTCTCCGCGAGTTGTTCGGCGCTTTGTGCCAGTTCGCGAAAGACCTGCAAACGCTGATGCGCTGTGAGCAAGTCATAAAAAGCTATTTGCGCGCCGATGAACTGAAGCACCAGCACTTCTTGTCTGTCGGCATCGGCGGCTTGCACCAGTGTTTGGGCCTTTTCTGTGCGCAAGGCGCGCTTGCCACCTCTCTCCCATTGCCAGTCCAGCCCGATCGATTTGTCCAAATTTCCGGTGCTCCATGACGAGCCGGGTCTTGGGTTGTTCTTGAGGTCCACCGTGGAGAGGCTGGACGATAAAGTGGGTGCCGGTGCGCGGTTGGCTGCGAGCACATCCGCGCGTGCGGCATTGAGTTGACGGGTGGCTGCCAGCACATCTGGATGTTCGCGAGCCGCCTGCAAGACCATCTCCAGCCCCAGGCGTGTTGTTCGGGCAGCTCCTTCCGGCAAGGGCAATTTCACGGTCTCGCTGGCCCATGCCGTGGTCACCAGCAATCCGGTAAAAAAGGTCAGCATGGCCCTCATGCAAAATGGAGGTCGTTTTTTCATGGCATGTTTATCGTGGACAAAGCCTGACCAGCACCTGACCAAAGTGCGCAGCTTGATTTCCTTCAGGCTGTCGCCGGAGAACCCCTGACATGCGAATTCTTTTGATTGAAGACGACCAGGTTCTGCAATCCGTTGTGCGACAAAGCCTGACCGACAAAGGCCACCGTGTCGATGTGGCAGGGTATGGGTCAGAAGCCGAACACCTGTGGCATGTGCAGGCCTATGACGCTGTATTGCTGGACTTGAATTTGCCTCGCTCAGACGCCCCAGGTGCCGGTCTGACCAATGGTTTGGACCTTTTGCGTGCACGGCGTCATAAAGGGGATAAAACCCCCGTGTTGGTGTTGACGGCGCGCAACCGCACCGATGAGCGCATTGCCGGACTCGATGCGGGCGCAGACGACTATCTGGGCAAGCCCTTTGATTTAGCTGAAGTAGAAGCCCGGCTGCGGGCCTTGGTGCGTCGCAGCCAGGGCGAGGATAGCGTCACCCAATTGGCTCATCTGCTGCTCGACCGAAAAGGGCGAAGGGTGTTGGTGCATAGCCAGCCCTTGTCGCTGCCCGCCAGGGAATATGAAGTTTTGTTGGAACTGATGTCTCCTCCTGGCCGGACACTGAGCAAGAAAGAACTTTCTGAGAAGCTGTCCGATTTTGACGAGGCCTTGCTGGACAATGCTTTGGAAACCTTCATCTCGCGATTGCGCAAGAAAATCGTGAACTCTGGCGCGTCGATCCGCACATTGCGCGGCTTGGGTTATCGGATGGAAGAAGAAAAAGCATGAAGCAACGCGTGCCGTCCTTGTTTCAACGTTTGCTCAAGCGGGTGATCTTGCCTTTGGCGCTGACATGGCTGCTTGGTACTTTTTTGGCGTTTGCGGTGGCGCGTTATTCCACGCAGCAGGCGTTTGACCGGGCCCTGCTCGACGACGCTTATGCCGTTGCCAGCCATGTTCGTCAAACCGAGGACGGCGATCTGACACTGGCCCTGACGGCCAATGAGATGGGCACCTTGCTGTTTGACCAGAGCGAGCGTTTGTATTTTGCCGTTTATTCGGAAGAAGGTCGTTTTCTGGCAGGCCATGCGGGCTTGCAAATGCCCCCGCTGGACGGCCTCAATCCTCATGCGTTTACTCAACTGGATTGGCACAACAAAACCTTGCGTGCCGTGGTTTTGCTGCGCCAAGTGCCACAGCCGTTCAAAGTGGTCGTGGCGCAAACCACCAAAAGCCAAGCGATCTTTTTTCAACGCCTGCTGGTGCTGTCCTTGGTGCCGCAATTGTTGCTGTTGGTGGGTTTGGCCTGGTGGTTGCGGCGAAAGATCCAGCAGGACGTTCAGCCTTTGACCGACTTGCAAAATGCCGTGGCCTTGCGCGACGTGCGTGATTTGACACCAATGCCTGTGTCGGACAGAACCTCGGAGATGAAAAACTTGAGCGAGGCGATCAACGCCTTGCTGTCCCGTATCGAAAAAGGTGTGCGCTCCCAAAAGGAATTTGCTGGCAATGTAGCCCACGAAATGCGCACACCGCTGGCAGGCATGAAAGCACTGACCGACTATGCGCTATCCCAGTCCAACCCAACGGTCTGGCGTGAGCAGTTGAAAAAAATCGCCCTGAGCCAAGAGCGCGCCAGCCACTTACTGAACCAGTTACTGGCCATGGCGCTGGTTCAGGAAGCGCAGCAATCGGTAGTCGAGCCCGTGAACTTAGACGAGGTCGTGCGTGAAAGTATCATGCGCCACTTGCATCGGGCCGACGCTTTGGGCATTGACCTGGGTGCAAGTGGACTGCAAGAGGATGGTGGCCTTTGGGCGCTTGCCCAGCGGTCGCTGTTGGAAGGCATCATCGACAACCTGATCGACAACGCTTTTCGTTACTGTGTGCCGCCTGATGGTTCGCTCCGGCGTGTTACGGTAGAAGTAACGCGCGATGTGACCACAGGGCTTCCTTCTTTGTGGGTTCATGACAACGGGCCGGGTATTGCGCCGCTTCATCGAGAGCGTTTGCGCAAGCGTTGGGTTCAGGGCGTGGAGGGTCAATCACTCCATCACGGTTCTGGCCTCGGCTTGGCTATTGTTTCAGAATATGCTCGAATTTTGACTGCGCGGTTGCTCTTCGAAAATTCAGAGGGTGATCAAGGCTTCAAAGTGGGCTTGGTCCTGCAAGAATGTTAGTCACTTGAGGCAGAACTTGGTTCATACCAAATTTTCAAAATGCAGATAGAACTTGACTTGCCTATCAATCACCTATTGATTCGCGCTGCATGACAACAGCCCAATTCCATACAGCATGGATTCTCATTGACCATTGCTTCGCAGGAGCAGGCTGGGATTGCAATC
>CANHUM010000211.1 GCA_947463845.1 Comamonadaceae bacterium | reverse complement strand
ATGGTCACCGGCCCATCGTTGACCAGCGCCACTTTCATGTCGGCGGCAAAGCGACCGGTTTGCACCAGTGGATGGGCCTGACGGGCCTGCGCCACAAAATGCTCATACAAGTGCCGACCGTCTTCGGGCGCCGCTGCCTGCGTGAAGCTCGGGCGGTTGCCCCCTGCGACATCGGCGGCCAAGGTGAACTGGCTGACCACCAGCAAACCACCCCCCATATCCTGCACGCTCCGGTTCATCTTGCCCGCCTCATCGCTGAAGATGCGCAGCTTGAGCATCTTGGCCAGCATGCGCTCGGCCACCGCTTCGGTGTCGCCTTTTTCGGCGCACAGGAGCACCAGCAAGCCCGCGCCAATCTGGCCGATCACCGCCCCATCGACCCGCACATTGGCTTCACTCACCCTTTGCAACAAGGCGATCATTTCAAGTCCTTCGCATCGTCAAAATGCGCTTCCACATCGCTGGGCAAAAGCTGGATGGTGGCGCGCAATCCAGGGACCTCGCTCATCAGGGCCTGTTCGACGCTGCCACGCAAGGCGGCGGCCCTGCCCAGCGTCCAGCTGGCGGGCATGTGCATGTGCACGTCCACAAAGCGGCGCTGTCCGGCCTTGCGGGTGTTCAGATGGTCAAAACGGACGATTTCGGTTTCGCCACGCTGGTGCGCAAAGCCATCGAGCACGCGCTGCACATCGGCCAGCACTTCGGGCTCCAGCGCCTCGTCCATCAAGCCCTGTGAAGAGCGCCAGACCAGATGCCAACCCTCTTTCAAAATATTCAGTGCCACGCCAATGGCCACCACGGCATCCAGCCACAACCAGCCCGTGACGCTGACCAGGGCAATGCCCAGCACCACGCCGGCAGAGGTCCAGACATCGGTCACCAGATGCCGGGCATCGGCTTCGAGCGCCAGTGAGCGGTGCTGATCGGCGGCGCGAAACATCCACCAGGCCAGCAAACCGTTCAGGGCCGAGCTGCCCACCGACAAGGCCAGGCCCCAGCCGACCTGCTCGATGGGCTGCGGGTCAAACAGGCGATGAGCCGCCACCCAGATGATGCCCAAGGCCGCCACGATGATGAGAATGCCTTCGAAGCCGGAAGAAAAGTACTCGGCCTTGTGGTGGCCGTAGGGATGGTCGTCGTCAGCGGGGCGTGCCGCAATCGTCACCATCATCAAGCCAAACACGGCGCTGGCCAGGTTGACCAGCGACTCCATCGCGTCCGACAACAAACCCACCGAATCGGTCAACCACCAGGCACCCGTTTTGAGCGCAATGGTGACCAGCGCCACCAGCACCGAGGCCCACAACATGCGCTGGGGCGTCATCCAGGCGTCAAGTCTTTTCATGGGGTCAGCATACTCCCGGCGCAAGCCAAGTCGGTGCGCCAGCCTCCGATCAAGCCAAGGTCACCTTGGCAAACTTGCGCTTGCCCACTTGAACGACGTAGGTGCCCGCTTCCAATTTGAGGCCCTTGTCGCTGACCACGCTGGAGTCCACGCGCACGCCGCCGCCATCGATCAGGCGACCCGCCTCGGTGGTCGAAGGTGCCAGACCCGCCGATTTGAGCAACGCGCCAATGCCCAAGGGGGCGCCCGACAGAGACACTTCGGGGATGTCATCGGGCACACCGCCCTTGCTGCGGTTGATGAAGTCCTGTTCAGCAGCGTCAGCCGCTGCCGCGCTGTGAAAACGCGCCGTGATTTCCTTGGCCAGCATGACCTTGGCGTCCTTGGGGTTGCGTCCGCTATCAACTTCCTTCCTCAAAGCCTCGATTTCAGCCATGGACTTGAAAGACAGCAAGGTGAACCAGCGCCACATCAAGGTGTCGGAAATGCTGAGCACCTTGGCAAACATGGTGTTGGGTTCTTCGGCAATGCCGATGTAGTTGTTCTTGGACTTGGACATTTTGTCCACACCGTCCAGGCCTTCGAGCAGCGGCATGGTCAGGATGCACTGCGGCTCCTGGCCATATTCGGCCTGCAGGTGGCGGCCCATCAGCAGGTTGAACTTCTGGTCTGTGCCACCCAGCTCCAGATCACTCTTGAGCGCCACCGAGTCGTAACCCTGCATCAGCGGGTAAAGGAATTCGTGCACCGAGATCGGTGTGCCGGCCTTGTAGCGATCGTGAAAGTCGTTGCGCTCCATCATGCGCGCCACGGTGTATTTGGCCGCCAGTTGAATCATGCCCATGGAGCCCAATGGTAGCGACCACTCACTGTTGTAGCGAATCTCTGTTTTGCTAGGATCCAGTACCAGGCTAGCCTGTTTGTAATAGGTTTCGGCGTTCAGCTTGATCTGTTCGGGCGTGAGCGGTGGGCGGGTGCTGTTGCGCCCGGACGGGTCCCCGATCAGGCTGGTGAAGTCGCCAATCAAAAAGATCACCTGGTGCCCCAGATCCTGCAATTGCCGCATCTTGTTGAGCACCACGGTATGACCGATGTGGATGTCGGGCGCCGTCGGGTCCAAGCCCAACTTGATGCGCAAGGGCACCCCGGTCGCCTCGGATCTGGCCAATTTTTGCAGCCAATCCTCCTTGGGAATCAGCTCCTCGCAGCCTCTCAAGGTGACGTCCAAAGCGTTCAGGGTCTTGTCCGTGACCGGAAATTTTGTAACAAGCGCTTGATTCATAAGGGTTTTTTCTGAAGTCAATGGGATATAGACCGCTACAATACCGAGCTATGTCCAAGTCGCCCATTCTAGGATGGCTTGATCTCACCTCATCGCGCTCTTGTCGGTTTCGCTTCTCAAGAAGCCGTCAACCACCTGATTGATGTCATTTATTGCCGCCCTCCAGTCTCGACTGGCCTCCCTGTTGATTGGCACCTTGTTCCTGTGCACTGCGGTGCTCGGCGCATTGCTGGTGGCTGTTCAACGCGTGCTGGGCTGGCTGGACGGTCAACACCCTGTTCTCACCTCCGGCTCCAAAGCCTT
This sequence comes from Comamonadaceae bacterium, assembly GCA_947463845.1. Taxonomy (GTDB): domain Bacteria; phylum Pseudomonadota; class Gammaproteobacteria; order Burkholderiales; family Burkholderiaceae_C; genus Limnohabitans_A. Next base: position 609 of record CANHUM010000211.1, on the reverse strand, counting down.
GGCTGGCTGGCTGTCGCGTCACCCCAAAACCATCAGCGCCAGCGTGGTGTCGGTTTTGCTGGCGGGTGGCGGCGGTGCTTTCGCCATTGCCAATTTTGGACCCGACATTGCAGACCAACCCGTGGTCTCCATCACCGTACCTGTGGCCATTGCCCAGCTTGAAGAACAGGTCCAAAGCCTCGACCTGGTCAACATCAGCCTGACGCGCAGTGACACCACCCGCTCTTCCGACACCCCCGAGAGCCTGTTACGCCGTTTGGGCATGGTGGACGCTGAAGCAGCCGCCTTCCTGCGCAAACACCCGCTGGCCAAACAAGCGCTGCGACAAGGCGGCCGCGCGGTCACCGCCGAGGTGGACAGTCAGCAGCGCCTGCTGTCGTTGAAAGTGCGCTGGCTCAACAAGGAAAGTGATACTTTTTTCCAGCGTCTGAATGTCCAACGTGGTGAACGGGGTCTGGAGGCCGCGCTGGAAACCTCGCCCATGAACACCAGCATTCGCATGACGGGTGGCACCGTCACACGATCGCTCTATGACGCCGCGGACGAGGCCCGATTGCCTGACCCCGTGATCAACCAGCTCACCCAGATTTTCTCCAACCAAATTGACTT
>CANHUM010000210.1 GCA_947463845.1 Comamonadaceae bacterium | reverse complement strand
GTCACATGATTGAACAACTTGTGGGCTGCCTGTGGATCATCGGTGGACACATGCATGAAAAATCACGCGACCCCGCCAAACCTGCTTTACATGCCATGAATCATTGATCAAGACGCGAGATTTTAGCCAAATTCGTTATGATCCAAAGAGAAAAGTAAGTGGGCACAAACATAAAAATAAATTTTGAGGTCGCCCGCAAATCCCTGAAAAACCGTCGAAAAACCCCACAGGCTTAAAACCTATGGGGTTTCAGGGTCTGCAGGGGCTCGGGCGTGTCGTCAGGGCGCAGGCCGGATGGTCACAAAGTCCACCGCATTGCCTCGGCGAATCAACAAACTCAAAGGTCTGGACTTGTCCAAGCGAGACACCAGGGCCTCAAAAACCTGCACCGAAGCCACCTCCGAATTGGCCACGGCCAGAATCAGATCGCCCTCACGGATACCTGCACGCGCTGCAGCATCCACCGCCACATCCACACGCACGCCGGAGCGAACTCGGGCTTCCCGGCGCTGCGCGTCCGACAAGTCGCTCAAGGTCAGCCCCAAATGGGCGATGGTGGCTGGGGGCGATTTTTTCTCGGCCGCTGCAGCAACCGTCTTTTCAGGCTCCACCTCGGCCACGGTCACGCTCAGGTCACGGTTGGCGCCACGCCTGAAAACCGTCAAGGTCACGCGGTTGCCAGGTTTGGTGTTGCCCACAGCGCGTGGCAGATCCGCAGGCTTTTCAATGGCTTTGCCATCAAACCGCAGGATGATGTCGCCGGCTTCCAAACCGGCTTTTTCGGCTGGCGAGCCCTCTTCAACGCCCCGCACCAGGACACCTTGTGCTTTGCCCAGCCCCAGCGATTCGGCCACATCCTTGGTGACCGGTGCAATCTGAACCCCGATTCGGCCGCGACTGACGCGGCCGTTGGCACGCAGCTGGTCGCTGACGCGAATGGCTTCGTCCATGGGAATGGCAAACGAGATGCCCATGAAGCCACCCGAGCGCGAGTAAATCTGGCTGTTGATGCCCACCACCTCACCACGCATGTTAATCAGGGGGCCACCCGAGTTGCCCGGATTGATGGCCACATCGGTCTGGATAAAAGGCAGAAAATCGCCGGTGTCACGCTGCTTGGCACTGACGATCCCGGCGGTGACGGTGTTGTCGAGTCCGAATGGTGAGCCAATCGCCATGACCCACTCGCCCACTCGCAGCCGGCTGACATCACCCACTTTCACGGCAGGCAGTCCGGTGGCTTGAATTTTGACGACCGCGACATCGGTGCGTTTGTCAGCCCCGACAATGCGCGCCTTGAACTCTCGTTTGTCGGGCAAGGTCACCAACACCTCGTCGGCACCATCGATCACGTGCGCATTGGTCATGATGAAGCCGTCAGAACTCAGGATGAATCCGGAGCCCACGCCCCTGGGTTGGGCTTCCGAGTCGGGGCGATTGGGTCGGGGTGCCTGACGAGGCGCATTGGGCATGGGCACACCAAAAAAGCGCCTGAAGAACTCTTGCATTTCATCGTCGGGGCCTCCTGCAGCAGGGGCGGTGGGACGTGCTTTTTCGAGGGTGCGGATATTGACGACCGATGGACCGACTTGCTCTACCAGCTCGGTGAAATCCGGCAAGCCTCTGACGGCAGCCCCGGATGTTTGCGCCAGCGCTGCACCCACGGGGATCATGGACCCTGCTGCCAGCAAAGCACTGCTCAGCAATGCCGATGCAGCAACGCTTGTCCAATTTTGTTTCTTCACAAAAGCCTCCTTGTGTCCTGGAAAACCGTGAACATGTGACCTCAAATGGGGGACAAATCAGCCAATTCAAGCCGCTTCACGGACGGCCAGAATCCAGCCCTGGGGCCGCTGCATCTGCCTTGGGGCGGGAATATACAGCGCATCGAAATCCGTGCCACTTTGGGGGCATCGAGGTTTCGACCAGCCATGCACAGGCCCATGTTTTCCTGCCGAAATTCGGACCGTCCAGCAGTCGGACAAAAAGCAACAAGCCGCTGCCCAGATCCAGGCCTACGGACAACTGGACGCGGAGGTCGTCTCCAGTCGGTTGTTGCCAAAACCAAGCCTGCCCGTTCCAGAACAAGCGGCCACTCTGGATCATTTGCCTTGGCGCCAGAACTGCAGCACCGCCAACACAAATCACCCAAAAAAGCCAAGCCATCCCCAGCTGTGTGCTGCTGTACTGAGCTTGGATGGCCCAGCCCACCAAGCCCATCGCCGACAGCGAGGAAATCAGCAGCCAGGCGATACGGCCCCAAACAAAACGCCCCACCGGGAAAGCCACAGGTGGGGCGTTGTGCATCGGTTCGTGACCGTATCAGATGCGTTTGAACACCAAGGAACCGTTGGTGCCACCAAAACCGAAGTTGTTTTTCAGGGCCACGTCGATCTTGAGGTCGCGTGCCGTGTTGGCACAGTAGTCAAGGTCACATTCGGGCTCTGGGTTGGCCAGGTTGATGGTGGGTGGCACTTTTTGATGGTGCAAGGCCAGCACGGTGAAGACGCTTTCGATGCCGCCAGCACCACCGAGCAGGTGACCGGTCATGGACTTGGTTGAGCTGACCACGGTTTTATAGGCATGGTCACCCAAGGCCGCCTTGATCGCATTGGTCTCGTTGATGTCGCCCAGGGGCGTCGAGGTTCCGTGTGCGTTCAGGTAGTTGATCTGGTCTGCATTGACACCCGCATTGCGCATGGCGTTGAGCATGGCGCGGCGCGGACCGTCCATGTTCGGCGCGGTCATGTGCCCAGCGTCAGCGCTCATGCCGTAACCACCGAGTTCGGCGTATATCTTGGCACCGCGGGCCTTGGCATGTTCGTACTCCTCGAGCACCATCACGCCAGCGCCCTCACCCAGTACAAAACCATCGCGGTCCTTGTCCCAGGGACGCGAAGCGGCTGCGGGATCGTCGTTGCGCGTCGACAAGGCACGCATGGCGGCAAAGCCACCAACGCCCAGTGGCGAGACGGTGCCTTCGGCACCTCCAGCGATCATGACATCCGCATCGCCGTACTCGATCAGTCGACCGGCTTCGCCAATGCTGTGCAAGCCGGTGGTGCAAGCGGTGACCACGGCCAGGTTAGGACCTTTGAAACCATTGCGCATCGACACATGACCGGAAATCATGTTGATGATGGAAGCGGGCACAAAAAAGGGAGAAATCCGGCGCGCACCGCGAGCGGTGTATTCCATGTGGGTTTCTTCAATGAGTGGCAAGCCACCGATGCCCGAACCCACCACCACACCGATGCGGCAAGCCTCTTCTTCACCCAGCGCATCACCCGTGGGCAGACCAGCATCTTGGATGGCCTGGGCTGCTGCTGCAACGCCGTAATGAATGAAACGGTCCATGGTTCGCGCCTCTTTGGCGGAAATATAGGACTCGAGGTCAAAATTCTTGACTTCACCCGCGATCCTGCAAGACATCGCCGAAGCGTCGAAACGGGTGATGGGACCAATGCCGGACTGACCGGCGATCAGGTTGGACCATGCCTCGGCCACCGTGTTGCCCACGGGGCTGACGCATCCCAAACCCGTGACAACAACGCGGCG
>CANHUM010000209.1 GCA_947463845.1 Comamonadaceae bacterium | reverse complement strand
GCCAGCCGATCGTGGTGCCTGAGGCGATTGCCGACAAATGCACGCGTGATGCCTTGCAGTTCAACCCGAACCATGGCGCGGGCGAAGACGTCTTCCAGGCGCTGGTGCGCCAGATTGACCGCCAGGACACAGGGTGGCGCGCATGAAAGTCTGTATTTATGGCGCGGGTGCGATTGGTGGCTGGATCGGCGCGCACTTGGCGCAGCAAGGCTGCAGCCTGAGCGCGGTAGCACGTGGCGCCACGCTGGAAGCCTTGCAACAAAACGGCCTGGTGCTGCTGCAAGGTGGGCAGGAGATTCGCAGCTCTTTGGTGACACGAGAAAACCCTGCCGATTTGGGCGTGCAGGACCTGGTGATCGTGGCCGTCAAGGCCCCCGCCATGGCCGAGGTGGCCCGGCGCATTGGCCCTTTGCTGGGCCCAGACACCGTGGTGCTGACGGCCATGAACGGCGTGCCATGGTGGTTTTTGCAGGGCTTTGGGGGTGCTTTGGCGGGCACCCATCTGGACTCGGTGGACCCGGACGGTGTGATCGCGCAGCACATTCCGGCGGCACACATTGTGGGTGGCGTGGTGCACGCCAGCTGCTCGGTCGATGTGCCGGGTGTGATCCGGCACCACTTTGGCAATGGCTTGATTCTGGGCGAGCCCAGTGGTGCCGATACACCGCGTGTGCAGGCACTGGCAGCCCTGCTGGTGCAAGCAGGCTTCAATGCCACGGTTTCGCCCCAGATCCAGAAAGACGTTTGGTACAAGTTGTGGGGCAACATGACGATCAACCCCATCAGTGCCTTCACTGGGGCCACCACCGACGTGATCCTCGATGACCCGCTCGTGCGTGATTTTGTTTCACGCATCATGCTCGAAGCCAAGGCCATTGGGGAACACATGGGCATCCCCATCGCGCAATCGCCTGAAGACCGTCACGCCGTCACGCGCAAGCTGGGTGCCTTTCGCACGTCGATGCTGCAAGACGTGGATGCCGGCAAACCCGTTGAACTCGATGCCCTGGTGGCCGCTGTGCGCGAGCTGGGCCAGCTGACGAAGGTGGCCACGCCTTTCACCGACGCTTTGCTGGGCCTGAGCCGGCTGCATGCCGCGGGCCTGGGCCTGTACCCCAAAGCATGAGCACCCAGGCGCCATCCGGATTGACGGCCGTGGCCTTTGCCACCTTGCTGTTGACCGCCTTCATGATGGGCGCCAACCATGTGGCGGCCCGCACCGCTTTCAACCACGGCCTGGATGTGGTGACGGCCGTGATGGTGCGCAGTGTTGTCACCGCTTGCGTGGTCGCGCTGATTTTGTGGCATCAAAAGGTGGTGTTGCATGTCTTGCCCGGCCAGCGTAAATACCTGCTGGCCGTGGGCCTGCTGATCGCGGTGCAAAGTGTGTGCCTGTACTCGGCGGTGGCACGTTTGCCGGTGGCACTGGCTTTGCTGGCCTTCAACACCTACCCGCTGACCACCGCCTTGTGGGCCCGTGTGCTGTATGGCCACCGTCCGGAACGCGCTTTGCTGTGGGCCATGCCCGTGATGATGACGGGTTTGGCCTTGGCTCTGGATGTGCTGGGGGCCACCTCGGGTTTGGGCGCAGCCCGGCACTGGGGCGAAATTGGTCTGGGTGTGGGCTTCGCCTTGATCGCTTCGGTCACGTTTGGTCTGGCCCTGGTGCTGACGCAACACGAAACCGTGGGGGTGGACGGGCGTTTGCGCACCTTCACTTCATTGGCCACGGTGGGCGTGTTGGCGGCCTTGGTGGCGGGCACGCAAGGCGGGTTTCAGTGGCCTCATGCCGAGCCCGGCTGGTGGGGTCTGGCCATGCTGACATTTCTCTACGGCACGGCCTTCACCATCATGTTCACTGTGCTGCCCAAGCTGGGCGTGGTGGGCAACTCGGCCATCATGAATGTGGAGCCCATCTTTGCGCTGGTGCTGGCCTGGGGCTTGCTGGGTCAGGCCATTGCCCCGATGCAGTTGGTGGGTGCGGCTGTGGTGGTGGCCACGGTCATGTGGCTGGGCTTGCGCAAGCCGTGAGGCCCGGCGCTCAGCCTTGAAGCCCTTTGACCAGGGCCTGTGCCAGTCGCTCACCTTCTTGCGCCCAGAAAGCGGGTTCGGCGTTTTGGATGCGGCCGATGGCGTTGCCCATGTGTGCCGCGGCCGCCAGGCGGGCCTGGTGGGGGTCGCCTGCCTGGACGGCTTGCAAAATGGCTTGGTGCTCGCTGCGCACGGCAGCAGCAAAGTCGCCCCGTCTGGCCTCATTGGCGCGGGTGACGCGGGTGGCTCCATGCATGAACTGGCTGAGGTAGCCCAAGGTCTGGATCAAAAACGGATTGCGTGTAGCTTCTGCAATCGCGCGGTGAAAGTTCACGTCTTCAGCCACGCCATCGCCACCTGACTGCACAGCCTGGTCCAGTGCCTTGACCGCTTGTTCGATGGCCTGCAGGTCACTTGCGCTGCGCCGCTCGGCTGCCAGCGCCGCCACTTCGGCTTCCAGGGCGCGGCGTACTTCAACCATTTGGATCACGGCCTCTTGAGAGGCCGCGTGCCGGGCTTCAAAATTCAGGGGAGCAAAAGGTTGCTGCACGCTCACAAACACCCCGCTGCCCTGGCGTGACTCCACCAAGCCCAGCGATTTCAGGCGCGAGACCGCCTCGCGCACCACCGTGCGGCTGACCTGGAACTGCTCCACCAGCCGCGCCTCGGTGGGCAGTTTGTCGCCTGGTACCAAGCGACCTTGCTTGATCTCGGCACTCAATTGCTCGGCCACTTGGTCGGACAAACGGGCACCGCTGGAAACAGGGGTGAAGTGCTGGCTCATGGAGTTGTCATACAAAAAACAAACTCAAGCATAAAGGGCCGGGCGGCGCGGTGCTGTCAAACAGGTGTCGTTGGGGATATTCAGGCAAAACCCCTTAAAATTACGTTTAGGTAAATTGATTTATCAATGGTAAATTACGGCCCAGGCACCGCAAGGTGCTTTTTGACCCTTTTGGAGCTCTTCGCATGGGTGCTTACGTCAACCCGATTTATCCCTACAAGTCCCCGGCCGACCTGATGGCCACACCGCCGCAGCGCAAACCGCTGATCGTGATTGGTGCAGGGCCTGTGGGCTTGGCTGCTGCCATCGACGCCCGCCTGCAAGGCCTGCCCGTGCTGGTGCTGGACGACGACAAGACGGTCTCGGTCGGCTCACGCGCCGTCTGCTACGCCAAGCGTTCGCTTGAAATCCTGGACCGCCTGGGCATTGCCAATGAGGCCTGCCAGCTGGGTGTGAGCTGGAACATCGGCCGCACCTTTTTGGAAGAAGACGAGGTCTACCAGTTCAACTTGGTGCCCGACGCCGGCCACAAGCGCCCCGGCATGATCAATCTGCAGCAGTACCACGTCGAGGAAATGCTGATTGCACGCGCACTCGAATTGGGTGCCGACATCCGCTGGCAGCACAAAGTGACTGCGGTTTCCCCGCACGACGATCACGCCACGCTCACGGTGGAGACGCCAGAAGGCAAGTTCGACATCGAAGCCGACTGGCTGGTGGTGGCCGACGGCGCTCGCAGCCCCGTTCGCCGTCACCTGGG
>CANHUM010000208.1 GCA_947463845.1 Comamonadaceae bacterium | reverse complement strand
GCCAGGACGGCAAGATGAGCACTTACTTCGCTCTGGTTTTGGTGGCCGCATGCGCCGAATGGATCATGCACAAAGGATGGTCCGTCAAGTAGACGGCATTTTCCCGCTTCGAGTCGTCATCGCTGCGGGTCACTGATGGGTAAGCTCGATGCCGCTCTTCCTGGGCCCAGCGCGTCCACCCGATCGGTGATGATGCCGTCGATGCCCAGGGCCAGCAGGTTTTGGGCTGTTGTCTCGTCGTTGACGGTGTAGCACAGGCACTTCATGCCTGCGTCGTGTACCCGCCTCACGTTCTCGGCATCCCACAGTTTGTATTGGGCAGTCACGGCCACGCAGTCCAGCGCCAGAGCTTTTTCCAGCCAGCCGTCCCACAAGCTGTCCACCAGCAATCCGCGAGGCAATTCGGGGGCCGTTTGTTGCGCGGCGGCCAAAGCCTCGGGCTGGAACGAGGTGAGCAAAGGCGGCACCTCAGCGCAAGCCCACAGGCGGGCGGCCAGGCTTGCCACGGCCTGGCCCGTGGCCGCTTCGGTGCCCGGCGTGGGTTTGATCTCGATGTTCAGCAGGTGGTCATGGGCCCGGCAAAACTGCGCCAGACTCTCGAGTGTGGCCAGAGGTTCCCCCGCAAAGGCACGGGAATGCCAGCTGCCGGCGTCCAATCCCGAAAGCGCCTGCCAAGGCAGATGGCCGCCCGTGCCCTGGCCGTCGGTGGTGCGCTCCAGCGTGGCGTCATGCAGCAAGAACACGACGCCATCGGCACTGAGCTTGGCGTCGCATTCGAACATCCGGTAACCGTGTGCTGCACCCAGTCGGAAGGCGGCCAGCGTGTTCTCGGGGGCAAGTTGGCCCGCGCCACGGTGGGCTATCCATCGCGGATAAGGCCAGGGTGTATCGGGTGAAAGCTTGGAGAGGGTCATCAATTTCAAAGTATGCAACAGCACGGTCTGCGCTCTGGCTGCAGGTGCCCCCACCCCCGGCGCGTGATTGTTGCACTGCGGTAACATTCAACCTCAGCCGGTTTGACGCCTTCGTCCTGGTCTGGCTGAACGCGTTTTCATCGACGCATTTGACCGCGCCACCCCATGAATGCACCCACCACGCTCCAACATTTGATGCAAGCCGACGCCGATGCGCCACGGCTGCGCGAGATCCCATACAACTACACCAGTTTTTCCGATCGTGAAATTGTGGTGCGCTTGCTCGGGGAATCCGCCTGGGATGTGTTGAACCAGCTGCGCCAAGAGCGCGGTACCGGCCGCTCGGCCCGCATGCTTTATGAAGTGCTGGGTGACATCTGGGTGGTCGAGCGCAATCCCTATTTGCAGGACGACCTGCTGGACAACCCCGCCCGTCGTCAGCTGCTGGTGGAGGCTTTGCAGCACCGCCTGAGCGAAGTGCAAAAGCGCCGCACACCCAGTCTGGATGCTGCCCGCGACGCTTTGGTGGGCCAGTTGTTGGCCATGGCCACTCAGGCCGTGGCGCAGTTCAGCGAGCGTTTTGCCCGCATGGCCAAGCTGCGCAGCCAGGTGCAAAAGACCTTGGGACGCCTCACGGCCAAAGACAACATCAAGTTCGATGGCCTCTCGCGTGTCAGCCATGTGACCGACGCCACCGACTGGCGTGTGGAATACCCTTTTGTGGTGCTGACCCCCGATACCGAGACCGAGATGGCCGGGCTGGTCAAGGGCTGTATCGACCTGGGCCTGACCATCGTGCCTCGGGGTGGTGGTACTGGCTACACGGGCGGCGCGATCCCGTTGACCTGGAAGAGCGCGGTCATCAACACTGAAAAGCTCGAAGCCATGACCGAGGTCGAAATGGTCGACCTGCCAGGTGTGGCGCATCCGATTCCCACCATCTGGACCGAAGCCGGTGTGGTGACCCAGCGCGTGGCCGATGCGGCCGAACGCGGTGGTTTTGTGTTTGCGGTCGACCCGACTTCTGCCGAGGCCTCTTGCATTGGCGGCAACATCGCCATGAACGCGGGCGGCAAAAAGGCGGTGCTTTGGGGTACAGCTCTGGACAACCTGGCCAGCTGGCGCATGGTGACGCCTGACGCCGAATGGCTGGACGTGGTGCGCATGGACCACAACATGGGCAAGATCCATGACGCCGAGGTTGCCACGTTCGAGTTGCGCTACTTCAAGGCCGACGGCAAGACCCCGATCCGCACCGAAACCTTGGTGATTCCCGGCAAAACTTTCCGCAAGGAAGGCCTGGGCAAGGACGTGACCGACAAGTTCCTGAGCGGCCTCCCCGGCATTCAAAAAGAAGGCTGTGATGGCCTGATCACCAGTGCCCGTTGGGTCGTGCACCGCATGCCCAGCCACACCCGCACGGTGTGCATGGAGTTCTTTGGTCACGCCCGCGAGGCGGTGCCCAGCATCGTCGAGATCAAGGATTTCATGTTTGCCGAGCAAAAGCGCACCGGCACCGTGATGGCGGGACTTGAGCACTTGGATGACCGCTATTTACGGGCCGTGGGTTACTCCACCAAATCCAAGCGCGGCGGATTTCCGAAGATGGTGTTGATTGGCGACATCGCCGGCGACAACGCCGACGACGTGGCCAAAGCTACTTCTGAGATCGTGCGCATTGCCAACTCGCGCAGCGGTGAAGGCTTTATCGCCATCAGCCCTGAAGCCCGTAAAAAGTTCTGGCTCGATCGTAAAAAAACCGCCGCCATCTCGCGCCACACCAATGCCTTCAAAGTCAACGAAGACGTGGTGATCCCCTTGCCGCGGATGGCCGAGTACACCGATGGCATTGAGCGCATCAACATCGAATTGAGCCTGCGCAACAAACTCAAGCTTTGCCATGAACTGGAAGCTTTTCTGGAGCGCGGCAACTTGCCTCTGGGCAAACAAGATGACGCCGGGGACATCCCTTCAGCCGAGTTGCTGGAAGACCGAGTTGCCCAAGCCCTGGTCGTGGTGCGCGAGGTGCGTGCGCAGTGGCAAGGTTGGTTGACCGATGTCGATGCGCTGTTTTCTCAGTTGCAAGAGCACAGCCTGCGCGCCAGCTGGAAGACACAAATTCGCCCGGCTTTCCAGAATATTTTTTCCGGCTCGGCTTTCCAGCCGATCCTGACGGAAGTCAACGCCATTCATCAACGTGTGCTCAAAGGTCGCGTGTGGATCGCGCTGCACATGCACGCGGGTGATGGCAATGTGCACACCAACATCCCGGTCAACTCCGACAATTACGAGATGCTCCAAACCGCGCACGAGGCGGTGGCACGCATCATGGTGCTGGCACGCAGTCTGGACGGCGTGATCTCGGGCGAACATGGCATCGGTATCACCAAGCTGGAGTTTTTGACCGACGCCGAGTTGGCCAACTTCACGGCCTACAAGGCCAAGGTGGACCCGCAAGGCCGCTTCAACAAGGGCAAGCTGTTGCGCGGTTCTGCCCTGACCGGTTTGGGTGACGACGTGCATGCGGCCGACCTGACGCACGCCTATACCCCCAGCTTTGGCCTGATGGGCCACGAATCGCTCATCATGCAGCAGTCGGACATTGGCGAGATCGCTGCCAGCGTGAAAGACTGCCTGCGCTGCGGCAAATGCAAACCCGTGTGCGCCACGCATGT
>CANHUM010000207.1 GCA_947463845.1 Comamonadaceae bacterium | reverse complement strand
GGAATCCTTTGTCAAGGCCAAAGATGCAGCAAGCCCGTCTGAAAGTGCCGCCAAACCGGAACCAGGCCGACTTGTGGCTTTCATGGGGTGCAAAGGTGGCAATGGCACGAGCTTTTTGGCCGCCAACATGGCCCACATCATGGCCACGGAATTCCAGCGCAAATGCGCTTTTGTGGACCTGGATCTGCAGTGCGGGGATGCCTCTTTTTATTTGAGCAGTGGCGCCAACCAACACAGCCTGAGCGACCTGACACGGCAAATCGACCGACTCGATGCACAGCTGCTGGCCAGCTGCCTCTACGCCGTCACACCCCAGCTGAATTTGCTGGCGGCACCGCATGCGCTGGAAAGCGCCATGACCATCAACGCCCAGGACATCGAGAAAGTCATCGACTTGGTGCGCAGCCTGCATGACCATGTGGTGGTGGACCTGCCTCGCAACCTCAACGCTTTGTCGCTCAAGGTGCTGGACATGGCCGACGTGGTCTACATCGTCATGCAAAGCCATACCCAGGATGTGCGCGATGCGCAGCGGCTGGTCAGCACCTTGCACTCGCTAGGCATCAACGAGAGCAAATTGCGCCTGCTGGTCAATCGTTACGAGCCTGGCGGTTGGGTGAGCCTGGACGATCTGCAAAACACCGTAGGTCTGAAGGTGCACCAGACCATCCCCAGCAACCCGCAATGGGTGAGCGAGTCATTGCACACCGGCCAACCCCTGTCGGTGGTGCATGACCACAACGCAGTGATGGCGGCATTGCGTCAGACCACCGCCTTGCTGCTCGGGACCACGCCTGTGAAACAGCGCAGCTGGATACAGCGCTGGTTAGGCCAAGCTACTCGAACCCCGCAGCCAGCCATTGCAGCCAACCAACGGAGTCCTGTGTGAGCACCGATCTTCGATCCCAATTTGAAAACACGGACAAAGCGGCGTTGCAACTGAAGGCTGCCATGACGCCAGTGGGCACCACACGCCATCCCGATTCACTCAGCCAGACACTGCCCAAGGCGAGCCTGTCCATAGGCTCACTCAACGGCAACACCCGATCCCATGGGCTTCGCTTGGATGACATCAAGACCCGAATCCACCAGGAAATCCTATCGCTCATGGACTGGCAACGCATGGAGAGTATGGCGCCTGAGCGATTGCGAAGTGAGTTGCGGCAACTGACCGAAGAGCTGATCGCCACGCAAAAACTGGCCCTCAATGAAAGCGAGCGGCGCGTGATCATCCAGGCCATACAGGACGAAATGCTGGGCCTGGGTCCGATCGAGCCCCTGCTGAGTGACCCCACCGTTTCTGATATTTTGGTCAACGGTCCATTTCAGGTTTATGCCGAGCGGCGCGGCAAAATCGTGCACACCGATGTGCAATTCGACAATGAAGCCCACTTGCTGCGGGTCATCGACCGCATCGTCTCGCGCATCGGACGACGCGTCGATGAAATGAGCCCCATGGTGGACGCCAGGTTACCTGACGGTTCGCGTGTCAACGCGGTGATTGCACCCTTGGCCATGGATGGCGCTTTGTTGTCGATCCGTCGCTTTGCCGTGGTGCCTTTCACGGTGCAAGACTTGATCCGCATGGGCGCCCTTACCGCTGGCATGGCCGAGTTGATCAACGGTCTGGTGCGCGCACGACTGAACGTACTGGTCTCTGGCGGTACGGGCAGCGGCAAAACCACCTTGCTGAATGTCATGTCCGCCAGCATCCCGGTAGACGAGCGCATCATCACCATCGAGGACGCTGCCGAGTTGCAGTTGCAGCAACCGCATGTGGTCCGCTTGGAAACACGCCCACCCAATATCGAAGGCAAGGGTGAAATCTCCCAACGGGATTTGTTGCGCAACAGTCTGCGCATGCGGCCAGACCGCATCATCATGGGTGAGGTGCGTGGTGCAGAAGTGCTGGACATGCTGCAAGCGATGAACACCGGACACGACGGCTCGATGACCACCATCCACGCCAACTCGCCGCGTGACGCACTCACACGACTTGAACACATGTTGGGCATGGCAGGACTGAAAGCCGAGTCACGCGCCTTGCGGCAACAAATCGGCGCCGCCCTGTCGGTGGTGATCCAGGTGTCACGGCTGTCGGACGGCCAGCGCAAGATCACCAGCCTGCAGGAGATCACTGGCATCGAGGGCGATGTGATCAGCATGCAGGAGATTTTCCGGTTCGAACAAACTGGCTTGAACCCGGACGGGCGGGTACAAGGTCAATTTGTGGCCACAGGCATTCGCCCGAAGTTTGCGCAGCGGCTGAGCACGCGCGGCATTGCGCTCAGCGACACTTTGTTTGAACCGACTCAGGCTTGGAATTGATCAAGATGTCAACGCCTTACTGGACATTCATGAGTCTGTCTGTGCTGTGCATTGCCCTGCTGCTGGCAGGACTGTATGGCCTGTGGCAGCAACACCTGGATCCGCGTCAAAAATCACTCCAGCGCAGGCTGAAACTGGTTACGTCAGACGACGACAGTAGACCGGATGAGCCCTCACTCATGTTGCGACCACGCCGTTTATTGAGCCAATGGCGCTGGGCCGAAGACGTGCTGCAGGCTTTACCCGGCACCCATGCCATCGACCAATTCTTGTTGCAAACCGGATTGGCCATGAGCCTGGCGCAGGCCGTCACTTGGGCTTGCGCCTGGAGTGTGCTGGCCTTGGCCGTGGGCGCCAGTCTGGACTGGCCGCTTCTTTTGAGGGTGCTTGTGCTCGGTCTGGGTTTGCTGGTGTTCACCGCCTATCTACACCACCGCCGCAATCAGCGCATGGTCCGCATCGGACTGGCCCTTCCAGATGCACTGGACCTGATGGCCCGCTCCATGCAGGCAGGACACGCCTTCACCAGCGCCTTGCAGGTCACCGCCAAAGACTGCCCGCCTCCCTTGTCACACGAGTTGCGTGCGGTATTCGAGGAAATCAATTTCGGCATCAGTGCTGCACAAGCCTTGAAGGCCTTGGCTCAGCGTGTGGACAGCGACGATATCCGCTACTTTGTGGTGGCCGTCATCATCCAGAGTGAGACCGGCGGCAACCTCGCTGAAATCCTGAAAAATACAGCACATCTGATACGCGAGCGTCAAAAAATAGCGGGTGTGGTGCGGGTGCTTTCGGCTGAAGGGCGCATTTCGGCCGTGATCCTGTCGCTGCTGCCCTTTGCACTGGCCGCCCTCATGAGCCTGCTCAACCCTGGTTTTATCTCACGCCTGTGGACCGATCCGATGGGCTTGCAGTTGGTCTACATCTCGCTGGCCATGATGACCGTGGGCATCTTGTGGATGTGGCGGTTGATCCAGATTCGCGTTTGACCCTTTATTACAACAAGATTTGTTCACCATGTCCCTTGCCTCTCTGATTTTTGCCGCCCTCGTCTTTGCGCTGTTCACGACGCTGGCGCTGGCCGTGCTCAGCCCATGGTTGCCCAACCCCGGCCGTGATCGCCTGGCCCGACTGGGCACACAGAGTCCTTTAGGGACGCGAGGCGTCACAGCTTGGCAAAGACTCCATGCCCATTTGTTGTCGGCTTTGTTGTGGCTCAGTCCATGGACGGCTGGACTGTCTGGCGGTGAAGGGGATGCACCCCAT
>CANHUM010000206.1 GCA_947463845.1 Comamonadaceae bacterium | reverse complement strand
CATGTGCTGTTCCCCTAATGAGTTTGATTTTCAAGCTAATAGCTACTCAGATAGGGTAAATCCTGAAAAAATTAGGATTTATCGACATAAAATCTACACAATACCTAAACAAAGATCGCTGTGTCACACATCCCATCTGCCCACTCCCCGCTTTATCGCATTGGTGCCGTGTCCAAACTCACCGGCATTCCGGTCTCCACCTTGCGGATTTGGCAAACACGTTACAGCGCCTTCACGCCCATCAAGACCCAAGGCAACCAACGCCTGTTTGGCGAGCAAGATGTCTCCAAGGCCTTGCTGCTCAAACAACTGTCGGAGGCAGGTCACGGCATCGGCAGCATCGCTCATCTGGAGTTGGTGCGGTTGCGCCAATTGCGTCACCCGGGGCATGAGGGCGCAGCTCAGAGTGTCCCGTCTCAGCCGGTGTGTTTGGCTGTGGTGGGTTTGGGTCTGGCCAACCGCATCGAGTCGCGCCAATTTGCTGCTGTCTTGAGCCAGAACCGCATACAGGTCACCGATGTGCTGGAGGAGTTGTCCGTGGCCCACCAGGCCACTTTGTCAGACAAGCCGCAGGTGCTGCTGATCAAGGTCAACTCGCTGCAGGACTCGGTGTTCGAGGCGATCCGGGCATTGATGTTGCGCCACAATTTTGAGCAGACCATCGTGCTCTATCACTTTGCACCCGACAGGGTGGTGCAATCCATGAAATTGGCTGGCCTGACCGTGCGGCGCGATCCGGTCTCAGACAGCGAATTGGCAGAACTGTTGCAGTCGATTTTGTTTGTAGACCGCGACCGCGCACAGGCCTTTGGACACCAAAGTGCCGTGATTGCAGGACGCAAATATTCGGATGAGACATTGCGGCGCGTGGCGGGCATCTCGACCAATGTCTTGTGCGAGTGCCCACGGCATGTGGCCGAGCTGATTGCGCAATTGGCCAGCTTCGAGACCTACAGCCAGGAATGCCTGAACAAGAACTCCGAAGATGCGCAACTGCATTCGTATTTGCGCGCCATCTCTGGCTCAGCGCGCAGCTTGTTCGAAAACGCCCTTGAAAAAATCGCGCTGCACGAGGGCATAGACCTCAGAGAAGCTCGCCGCTGAGCGACGAACACTTATTGAGGCGAAAACACAGCCCGGTCGTTGGAGTCTTTTTCATACTGCCGGGCGATGTTGGCGCACACCAGATCGCACAGGGCATAGATGGACGGGTCGGAGACTTTGTAATAGACGCTGGGACCACGACTTTCTCTGCTGACGATGCCATGTTGCGCCAAATAAGACAGGTGGCGTGAGACATTGGCTGCGGAGTAGCCCGACAACTGCGCCAACTCGCCCACGTTGTATTCGCAGTCACGCAACAAATTCAGGATTTTCAGGCGTGTGGGCTCTGACAGCGCCTGAAAGTAGGCGGCAATTTGTTCGAGTGCTTTGGCGGGCAAATCTTTCATGGGTGCTCCAAGACACATTGTAGGCAAGCCGTCGGATTGAAAATGTTGGACAGGCGTCTTGAATTATTGTATCATTGCGCATATACGCAAACAACCAAATATGTAAAACCAACAGTTTGACGGAGAAGCTTTGATGAACAGACGTTTGATTTGGGCTGCGGCCATGGCCATGGCAGCGTGTTCTGCAGGCTCGGTGTGGGCCAATGCGGACACATTGGCCAAGCCCACTGTGGCAGCGGTTGCCAACAGGCCAGGGGCGAACGAGGTGAGTCTGGATGCCGTCGTCGAAGCGGTACGTCAGGCCACCTTGTCAGCCCAAGTGCCCGGCGCCATTGTCAGTTTGAACGTCAAGGCCGGAGACCGGGTGCGGGCTGGGCAGGAGTTGTTGCGCATTGACGCCAGCGCTGCCCAACAAAATGTAGCGGGCAGCACCGCTCAACTGGAAGCCGCTCAGGCCAATATGCGCGTGGCCGGCAAAGAGCTGGAGCGCCAAAAGCAACTGTTCCAGAAGCAATACATCAGCCAGGGTGCGCTGGACCGGGCCCAGGCTCAGTTTGACGCAGCACAGGCCCAGGTGAATGCCCATCAGGCGCAAACCCGCGCAGCCCAAACCCAGACCGGGTTTTTCAGTGTCCGTGCTCCTTTCAATGGCGTGGTCTCCGATGTGCCTGTCACTTTGGGTGACATGGCCATGCCGGGCCGCCCCTTGTTGACCCTGCACGACCCATCCGCTTTGCGCGTGAGTGCGGCGGTGCCCCAGTCCATGATTGAGGGCGTGCGTCAGCAGATCAAGACCGTCCGTTATGAGATTGCAGGCCACACCAGCGTGTCCGTAGCCCATGTGCAGCTTTTGCCCTCCGTGGACCCGCTGACACACACAGCCCAGTTGCGCATGGCCCTGCCTGCGGGCGTGGAGGGCTTGGCCCCCGGCATGTTTGCCCGAGTCTGGGTGCCCGTCACCCCATTGGCACCCCATGCCAAAGATGCCCGCGTGTTCTTGCCCCTGACGGCCATCGTGCGCCGCGCCGAGATGACGGGCGTTTACGTGATGGACGCCCAAGGCCAACCACGTTTGCGCCAGGTGCGCCTGGGTCGTACAACAGGCCAGACCGTCGAGGTCTTGTCCGGTGTGAGCGCGGGTGAGCAGGTCGTGACCGAGCCCGCCAGCCTTGGCAAGAAACTCTGAAAGCCATGGCCATGAGTGAGCAAAAAATGGGCATTTCAGGCCGCATTGCGGCGGCCTTTCAAAGTGCGCAGATCACGCCCTTGCTGGCGCTGGTCGCGTTTTTGCTGGGTGTGTTTGCCGTGATGGTGACACCCCGCGAAGAAGAGCCGCAAATCAATGTGACCATGGCCAACGTGATTGCGCCTTTCCCGGGCGCATCGGTGCGCGATGTGGAGCAAATGGTGGCGATCCCGGCCGAGCAGGTGCTCTCCAAGATCGCCGGGGTGGAGCATGTTTATTCGGTCTCGCGCCCGGGCGTGGCGATCCTGACGGTGCAGTTCAAGGTGGGCGTGCCGCGCACCGAGGCGCTGGTCAAGTTGCACGACACGATCCGCGAAAATTCTGACTGGTTACCTCGTAACCTGGGTTTGCCCGAGCCCTTGATCAAACCCAAGGGCATCGACGATGTGCCCATTGTGTCCCTGACCTTGCACGGGAAAAACGCGGACGTGAGCGCCTTTGATCTGGAGCGCGTGGCGCACAGCATCGAGGCCGACATCAAACGCGTGCCCGGCACCCGCGATGTGGTCACCATTGGCGGCCCGCGCCGCGCGGTGCTGGTGCAGATTGACCCGCAGCGCATGAACGGCTCGGGCGTCACCGTGCAGGACTTGCGCATGGCCTTGCAGTCGGCCAACCTGGGCCTGCCTGTGGGCGAGCTGTTGGGCGCCAACCAGAGCGTGGCCATCGAGGCCGGTGCGCACCTGGCGCAAGCCAGCGATGTGGCTGATTTGGTCGTGCAAGTGGTGCAGGGCAAGCCTGTTTTCCTGAGAGACTTGGCCAGCGTGAAAGACGGCCCCATGCCGGCTGAGCGTTATGTTTGGCACGGCAACAACACCCAAAACGGTGGCGAGGAGTTTGCCGCCGTGACGCTGTCGATCACCAAAAAATCGGGCGAGAACGCCATCGATGTGGCCAATGGCGTCAAGCGCCGGGTCGAGACGCTGAAGGGCACGGTCATTCCTGACAACGTGCAGGTGGT
>CANHUM010000205.1 GCA_947463845.1 Comamonadaceae bacterium | reverse complement strand
GTTCAGGCGCAACCGCCTGGGTTTTGGCAGCCTCGTTATTTTTTTGACGCTGTTCATTTTGAGTCTTGGCGCCGAGTTTTTGTCCAACGACAAGCCATGGGTCGTGCGTTATGAGGGGCAGTGGTATTTCCCGGTGGTCCAGACCTTGCCAGAAAAAGTCTTTGGTGGAGATTTCGAGACGCCTACCGACTATCTCGATCCCTTCATTCAGCAGCAACTGCGCAAAGGCGGCAATTGGGCGCTACAGGCACCCAATCCCTACCACCACAGCACGCTCGACTACTTTGCACCATTACCCAACCCGGCACCGCCCACAACTCACAATTGGCTAGGCACAGATGACCGGGGGCGGGATGTGCTGGCGCGGTTGATCTATGGCTTTCGGGTGTCTGTTCTTTTTGCCTTAGCGCTGACTTTGTTGGGTGTGCTGCTGGGTGTTTTGACTGGAGCCGTGCAGGGCTTTTTTGTGGGCAAGACGGACCTGGTGTTTCAGCGTTTTATTGAAATCTGGAGCGCCATGCCAGAGTTGTATTTGCTGATCATCTTCTCGGCCGTGTTTGAACCCAGTGTCGGTTTGTTGCTGTTGCTGTTGAGTCTGTTTGGCTGGATGGGTTTGTCCGACTATGTACGGGCCGAATTTTTACGCAATCGCCAGCTGGACTATGTCAAATCAGCGCGAGCGCTCGGACTGGGGCATTGGCAGATCATCTGGCGGCATGTGCTGCCCAACAGCATGACCCCGGTGGTGACCTTTTTGCCTTTTCGCATGAGTGGGGCCATTTTGGCTTTGACGTCGCTGGACTTTTTGGGTTTGGGCGTACCGCCCGGCACGCCCTCCTTGGGCGAGTTGCTGGCCCAGGGGAAAAACAACATCGACGCTTGGTGGATATCCATATCCACTTTTGTGGTGCTGGTGGTCACCTTGTTGCTTCTGACCTTCATGGGAGATGCCTTGCGCGACGCGCTCGACCCTCGAAAGGTGGATGCATGAACCACCCCCAAGCTTTGCTGGAGCTCAAAGACCTGCGCATCGCTTTTGGCGGGCAGCCTGTGGTGTATGGCGTGAATCTGAGCATCCAGGCTGGCGAGCGCGTGGCCTTGGTGGGTGAGTCGGGTTCGGGTAAATCGGTCACAGCGCTGTCGGTGCTGCGGTTGTTGGAATCGGCCGAGCTTTCGGGCCAGGTGCTTTGGCAAGGCCAGGACTTGCTGCTTCAATCTTCGGCGCAAATGCAGCGCCTTCGCGGCGACGAGATCGCCATGATTTTTCAGGAGCCTATGACGGCGCTCAATCCGTTGATGACGGTAGGCGCACAAATCTCGGAAGTGCTGCAGCTCAAGAAGCTGTTGCCTCGACGAGATGCCGATGCCCGGGCCGTGCACCTGCTGTCCGAAACCGGGCTCGATGACCCAGAGCGGCGCTTTGGGGCTTACCCGCACCAGTTGTCGGGCGGCCAACGCCAAAGGGCCATGATGGCCATGGCGCTGGCATCCGAGCCCAAGTTGCTTTTGGCCGATGAACCCACCACGGCGCTGGACGCCAGCTTGAGGCTGCAGATGCTCCGGCTTTTGGCTGATCTACAGAAAAAAACAGGCATGGCTGTGCTCTTGATTACCCATGATCTCGCTTTGGTGCGCCACTTTGCCGATCGGGTGGCGGTGATGGAAAAAGGCCATCTGGTGGAGCAGGGGGCTTTGGCTGAGGTGTTTTCGAAGCCGCAACACCCCTACACCCAAAAATTGCTGGACAGTCGGCCCACCCGCGATGGATTGGCGCAAATCAACCCAACCGAGCCCACATGCATCAACGCTAAGGGCTTGCAAGTGCGTTACCCGATCAGCGCACCTGGCTTTCGCGGCTGGTTCCAGAAACAGTATTTCACGGCCTTGCAGGGTGCCGACTTCAGCATTTCAGCGGGCACCACGCTGGGCGTCATGGGGGAGTCGGGTTCTGGCAAATCCAGTCTGGCGCAGGCAGTCTTGGGCTTGATCCCGTTTGGCGGCGAACTGTCTTTCGGTGGTCAGACCTGGCAAGGTGTTCCCAGCCGCGACAAGGGCTTGCGCCAGCGGGTCCAGGTCGTTTTTCAAGACCCCTATGGCAGCTTGTCACCTCGCATGACTGTGGGCGAAATTGTCTCGGAAGGTTTGCGACTGCACCAGCCGCATTGCCCCGAGTCCGATATTGAAGCCAGGGTGGTGGCGACCTTGGCCGAAGTGGGCTTGACCATGGTCGAATTCCCTGACCTGCTCAACCGCTACCCCCATGCTTTTTCGGGTGGACAGAGGCAGCGCATTGCGCTGGCCCGTGCGTTGGTGGTGGAGCCGCATGTCTTGGTGCTGGACGAGCCCACCAGTGCACTCGACGTCACGGTTCAAAAACAGATCCTGAAATTACTTCAGACGATACAAAAAACCAGAAATATGGCTTATTTGCTGATTACCCACGACCTGGGTGTTTTGCGAGCGATGGCTCATGAGGTGATGGTTTTGCAAGGCGGTCGTGTCGTGGAGGCAGGCTCAGCGGAGCAAGTGTTGTATCGCCCAGTTCATGACTACACCCGCAGTTTGTTGGCCGCATTTCCCGAAGCGTGAGACAACTTGTACCCGTTTGGGCTGCATTTTCCTTAAGAATCACACACTTAGCGCATTTTCGGCTAGAATATGGACTTCACGACCAAACGGGCGGGTTTTCACCGCCCGTTTTTTTTGGGTTTTTCTTTTTCACGTTGACATCCTGAATTTCTGTGGCATTGCAGCAAATTGTTCAAGAAACCGTAACCGGCCTGGGCTATGACCTGGTTGAGATTGACCGCACAGCGGGCGGTTTGTTGCGCATCACCATTGACTGGCCTTGGCAGCCAGGTTCAGAGTTGTTCATCAACGTTGAAGATTGTGAAAAGGTCAACCGGCAGCTGCAATTCGCCCTGGAAGTCGATGGTGTCGCCTACAACCGGCTGGAGGTTTCCTCGCCGGGAATCGATCGCCCTTTGCGCAATGAGCACGATTTCGAACGTTTTGTGGGTGAATTGATTGACATCACCCTCAAGGCACCGATGGGCGAGAGTGCCGCTGGCATGGTCAACCCGACGCGTAAAAAATTTCGTGGCACGCTTGAGCGTGCCCCCGACGGAAAAGCCTGGCAGATCGTTTGGAGCGACGAGCCGCCCGTCAAGCCTGGTCAGAAGGTCAGTAAAAAAAGAATACCAGCACCTTTGAATGCGCTGGGTTTCTCTATCGATGAATTGCGCGATGCGCGCCTTGCCCCCGTGGTGGACTTCAAGGGCCGCAAGCCCAAGCAGGAAACCTGATTCGGGCCCCAGTTTTTGAGCAAAATTCTGGACTGCTTGTTGTGTCCAGTGGAATAGGAGAGTCAAGTCATGAATCGCGAAATGTTGATGTTGGTTGAAGCCATCTCACGTGAAAAAAACGTGGAGCGCGACGTGGTGTTTGGTGCCATCGAGGCAGCTTTGGCCCAAGCCACCAAAAAATTATTCACCGGTGAAGTCGATATTCGGGTCGCTGTGGATCGTGACAGTGGCGAGTATGAGAGTTTTCGCCGTTGGCATGTTGTGCCTGACGAAGCAGGCCTTCAGTTGCCAGAGCAAGAAATTTTGCTGTTTGAAGCCAAAGAGCAGATTCCTGACATTGAAGTGGATGAATACATCGAAGAGCCGATCGAATCGGTACCCATCGGGCGCATT
>CANHUM010000204.1 GCA_947463845.1 Comamonadaceae bacterium | reverse complement strand
CGGTCACCTTCGCCGACATCCCCGTCATGGCGGCCTACTTGTGCCTGATTGCCCTGATCTTTGTGGTGATCAACCTGGTGGTGGATCTGCTTTATTTTGCGGTGGACCCCAGGCTGCGTGTCGGCAAGTCCGGTGGCCATTGAGAGGCCAAACCCTCTCCAATCCGAGTCTTTCTCCATGAAAAATGCTTTGAGCCGATGGCTGGACAGCGATGTGGGTTACAGCTTTCGACAATCGCCCACAGCGATGGTCGCAGCGGCCATCGCGTTCGTGTGTCTGTTTTGTTCAGCTTTTGCCGGTTGGGTGGCACCCACCAATCCGTTTGACCTGGCCACGCTGGAGTTGAGCAACGCCCGATTGCCTCCAGTCTGGATGGAAGGCGGTACGACCCAGTTCTTGTTGGGCACCGATGACCAGGGCCGAGACATCCTGTCGGCCATCATCTACGGCTCGCGCATCTCTTTGGTGGTCGGCCTGGCCTCGGTCATGTTGTCGGTGGTGGTGGGCGTGGGGCTGGGCTTGCTGGCCGGATTCAAAGGTGGCTGGATTGACGCCCTGCTCATGCGCCTGTGCGATGTGATGCTGTCTTTTCCGGCCATTTTGGTGGCCTTGCTCATCGCGGGCGTGGGGCGTGCTCTGTTTCCCAATGCGCATGAATCGCTGGCCTTTGGCGTGCTGATCCTGTCCATCACGCTCACCGGCTGGGTGCAATATGCCCGCACAGTGCGTGGCACCACGCTGGTAGAGCGCAACAAGGAGTATGTGCAAGCCGCCCGCGTGACGGGTGTCGCCCCCTTGCGCATCATGTTCAAACATGTGCTGCCCAATGTGATGGGCCCGGTCTTGGTGCTGGCGACCATTCAGGTGGCCTCGGCCATCCTGACCGAAGCCACTTTGTCCTTTCTGGGCGTGGGGGCCCCGCCCACCTCGCCCTCGCTGGGCACGCTCATCCGGATTGGCAACGACTATCTGTTCTCGGGCGAGTGGTGGATCACGATTTTCCCGGGGCTGATGCTGGTGCTGATTGCTTTGTCGGTCAACCTGCTGGGCGACTGGTTGCGCGACGCGCTGAATCCGAGGTTGCGATGAGTCTTTTGCAAGTCAAAAACCTGGTGGTGGAATTCCCCAGCCGCCATGGCACCCTGCGTGCGCTGGACGATATTTCTTTCGACATCGCTCCCGGCGAAATTCTGGGCGTGGTGGGCGAGTCGGGTGCAGGCAAGTCACTCACAGGCGCGGCCATCATTGGCCTGCTGGAGCCACCAGGCCGTGTGGCCAGCGGGCAAATTTTGCTGGAAGGCCAGCGCATTGACCACCTGAATGCCGACCAGATGCGCCACATCCGTGGCCGCAAGATTGGCGCGATTTTTCAGGACCCGCTGACCTCGCTCAACCCGCTGTACTCCATTGGCAAGCAGCTGACCGAAACCATCCTGGCACACCTGCCGGTTTCGCCCCAAGAGGCACGGCAACGCGCCATCCAGCTGCTCAAGGACACGGGCATCTCGGCCGCCGAAGAGCGCATTGACCACTACCCCCATCAATTCTCGGGTGGCATGCGTCAGCGCGTGGTGATTGCCCTGGCGCTGGCGGCAGAGCCGCAACTCATTGTGGCCGACGAACCCACCACCGCGCTCGACGTGTCCATTCAGGCGCAGATCATCAGCCTGCTCAAAAAGGTCTGCAAGGATCGCGGCGCTGCCGTCATGCTGATCACGCACGACATGGGCGTGATCGCCGAAACCTGTGACCGCGTGGCGGTGCTGTACGCCGGACGCGTGGCTGAAATTGGCCCGGTGCACCAGGTCATCAACCAGCCAGCCCACCCGTACAGCGCAGGCTTGATGGCTTCGATTCCCGACATGGACAGTGACCGCGAGCGCCTCAACCAGATTGATGGTGCCATGCCGCGCCTGAACGCCATTCCGCAGGGCTGCGCCTTCAACCCGCGTTGCGCCCAAGCCTTTGACCTCTGCAGGCAACAGCGGCCCAACTTGGTCCAGGCTGGTGAAACCCAAGCCGCCTGCTGGCTGCACCACGGGAGCGCCGCATGAACCAACCGCAACCTTTGGTGGTGGCACACGACCTGGCCAAAACATTCGATGTGTCGGCCCCCTGGCTGAACCGCGTGATCGAGCGCAAGCCACGCCAGCTGCTCAACGCCGTGGACGGCGTGAGCTTTGAGATCGAGCGTGGCAAGACCCTGGCCTTGGTGGGCGAGTCAGGTTGCGGGAAAAGCACCGTGGCCCGCTTGCTGGTGGGCTTGTATGAGCCCACGCGAGGTGGCCTGACCTTTGACGGGCAAGACGCCCACGCAGCCTTCAAATCTCCCGATGCCCGTCAAATGCGACAACGCATCCAGATGATTTTTCAGGACCCCTATGCCAGCCTGAACCCGCGCTGGACGGTGGACAACATCATTGGCGAACCACTCAAAGAGCACGGCCTGATCAGCGACGCCGAAGAGCTCAAAGCCCGCGTGGCCGAGCTGCTGCAGTCGGTGGGACTGTCACCGCTCGACATGGTCAAGTACCCGCACCAATTCTCGGGCGGACAGCGCCAGCGCATCTCCATTGCCCGCGCGCTGGCCACAGCGCCGGAATTTTTGGTGTGCGATGAGCCGACCTCTGCGCTGGACGTGAGCGTGCAGGCGCAGGTGCTCAACATCATGAAAGACCTGCAGCGCGAGCGTGGCTTGACGTACCTGTTCATCAGCCACAACCTGGCGGTAGTTCGTCATGTAAGCGACCAAGTGGGCGTGATGTACCTGGGCCGCCTGGTGGAACTGGCCGACAAACATACCTTGTTTGGCAACCCACAGCACCCCTATACCCGCATGCTGCTGGACGCGATCCCCAAAATGCACGACACCGGCCACGCCCGCACCCCGGTACAGGGCGAAGTGCCCAACCCACTCCACCCACCCAGCGGCTGCACCTTTCACCCGCGCTGCCCCCAGGCCACCGACATCTGCCGCGCCGAACGGCCACCACTGCGGCAGTTCAAAGGCATCCAGATCGCTTGTCACGCGGTGGTGTGACGGACTTGCGGCGGTGGGGGGTTTTTATGACTTAAATCTTATCTGGCTGACGGATAGGAAAAATGGCAACGGGAAGTTAATGGCCTGAGCAAGCGTCAAGAGGCCTAGATGCTCTGGCTACATTGGCAGCCACTGGCGCCGCTTTCGCTCAGTCCACTGCTGTGATTTCTGGCAACATGGACTTCGCCGCTGCTAGCGTTTCTGGCACACAAGCCAACGTCAAAGGCACCAGCATCACTCAAAACCTTGGTCAAGCTACCACCAGCGTGATCCGTATCGGTGTTGTGGAAGACCTGGGTGGCGGCATGCGTGCTACCGCTCAATACAACTTCGACCCACGTGTCATTGCTACCGATAACGGTGCTCTGGCCCGTGACGAAATGTTCATTGGTCTGTCTGGCGGTTTCGGTAACATCCGTTTGGGTTCTCCAAACTCCATCGGCCTGACCACCTTTGGTGTTGCTTCTCCCCTTGGCACAGGTATTGGTTCTGGCTACGGCGTAACTGCTGGTGATTATTCTTTCATTCGCCACAACCGTTCAGCACGCTATGACAGCCCAACAATCAACGGCTTTACGGCTTCTTTGTTGTATGCGCCTGGCAATGATCAAGCAGTTGCTGGAAGCCCTGCACCAGCACAATTGATCGGTAACGCGCGCCAAGTGACGG
>CANHUM010000203.1 GCA_947463845.1 Comamonadaceae bacterium | reverse complement strand
GGAAATGCTCAATGAAAAACTGGGCAACAGCTTTGGCCTGCGCAATGAAATCTCTTTCACCGAGCCCGACGGCACCCGGCTGGCCATTGCAGGCAGCCAAAGTCGGGGGCTGCGGTTATTCACTTCCCAGCAATTGGTCAACCTGCCAGGCAACACCCTGGTCTTGCGCATGGATGGTCGTCGGGGTGAGCCCAATCTCTTCCCGAACGTCTTGACCGCCTTGGTCACCGCCATGTCCATCGCCTTGATCACGGTGATGATTTTGTTGGCCAAGGATTCGCGCCGCCGCCTGAAGGCCGAGCGTGACTTGGCCGAAGCGCTTGCCTTTCGCAAGGCCATGGAAGACTCCTTGGTGACGGGTCTGCGGGCACGTGATCTGGAAGGTCGCATCACCTATGTGAACCCGGCTTTTTGTCAGATGGTGGGTTTTGAAGCCGAGATGCTCATTGGTCGCAATGCACCCATGCCTTACTGGCCGCCCGAAATGGTGGACGAGTACAAACAACGTCAGGCCATCCGCCTGGCGGGTCATTTGCCGCCTCGTGAGGGATTTGAGTCGGTTTTCATGCGCCAGGACGGCACGCGTTTTCCGGTGCTGATCATTGAGGCGCCATTGATCAGCGTTCAGGGCGTTCAAACCGGCTGGATGGGTGCGGTGATTGACATCAGCGAGCAACGGCGCATCGAAGAAGTCTCCCGCGCAGGTCAAGAGCGCCTGCAGGCGACCGCACGCCTGGCCACCGTCGGCGAAATGGCCTCTTTACTGAGCCACGAATTGAACCAACCACTGGCCGCCATTGCGAGCTATGCCAATGGCTCACTGAACCTGCTCAAAGACCCCTTGGCCGTGCCGCAAACCCTGGACGATGTGCACATGGCGTTGCGCCGAATCGCCGAACAAGCCGATCGTGCAGGACGGGTCATCAACAGCGTGCACGATTTTGTACGTCGCCGCGATCAGGCCCGCGAGGCCGTTCGGCCCCAAGTCCTGTTCGATGCTGTGGCGCCTTTGGTCCAATTGCAGGCCCGCAAACTTCAAGTTGTGGTGCGCACGCAAATCGAGCCCCAGTTGCCCGAAGTGGTGTGCGACCGGACCATGGTCGAACAGGTTCTGTTGAACCTGGCACGCAATGGCATGCAAGCGATGGACAAGCCCGATTGCTCAGATCGCCGACTGCTGCTCAGGGCGCGGCGCGCGGCGTCTAATGCCGATCACGCTTGGGTGGAGTTTTCGGTGACCGACGTGGGTGAAGGCATCAGCGAAACCGTGGCCAGCCAGTTGTTCACACCATTTTTCACCACCAAAAGCGAAGGGATGGGCTTGGGTTTGAGCCTGTGCCGCACCGTGGTGGAGCAACACGGCGGCCATCTTGAGTTTGAAACCCTGGCGCCCAAAGGCACGGTTTTCCGCTTCACCCTGCCCGTCAAATCCGCCGTTGTTTTCGATAAGATCCCCACATGAATTTCACCGACACGCCCACCGTTTTCATTGTGGATGACGACGCCAGCGTGCGCGATGGCATGGCCTGGCTGTTGCGCACACGGCGTTTGTACAGCGAGTCTTTTGACAGTGGCGAGTCTTTTCTGAACATGCTGCAAAACAACGTTCAGGAAGTCGGCATTGGCACTTCCGGTGAACAAGCCTGGCCCAAACAGGCCGCCTGCGTTTTGCTCGATGTGCGAATGCCGGGCATGAGCGGCCTGGCACTGTTTGAGCAGTTGCTGAGCAACGGCATGGCCCATGCATGGCCCGTGATTTTTCTGACCGGGCATGCCGACGTGCCAACGGCCGTGGACAGCGTCAAGCGCGGTGCTTTTGACTTCTGTGAAAAACCATTTTCGGACAACGCCTTGGTCGATCGGGTGGAACAGGCCTTGCGCCTGTCTCAAGAACGCCTGACCGCCAGAAAAGAACAACAGCGCCTGCAATCGCGTTTGCTGGACTTGACCGACCGGGAGCGCGATGTGATGCAACGGGTGGTCGAAGGACTGCCCAACAAACTGATTGCCGACCAACTCGAGATCAGCGTGCGCACAGTGGAGGTTCACCGTGCGCGCGTTTTTGACAAGATGGAGGTCAAGTCGGCGGTGGAGTTGGCCAACATGATGAGGAACCTGTCGTGACGATGGGCCATGCTGCCAACCCAGCCCCAGCAACACCCGTCAAGCTGGCCCAACGCCGAGAGGTATTGACGGGCTTTGTCGTGGGCTTGGCAAGTCTGGTCACGGCTTGTTCCACCCCGCGCGTCCTCCAGCCCGTAACGCCACCTGTCCAACCATCGCGTCGGGTACCTGGCGCCTACAACAGCGTGCGCAACGATTTGGCGGTGTTTGCTTTGTCATTGCTCGACACACCTTACCGCCACGGCGGTCGGGGTCCGGCCACGGGTTTTGATTGTTCGGGCCTGGTGGCCCATGTGTACCGCGAAGGCGGCGGCATGGCCATCAAAGGCACATCGGCAGAGTTGGGACGCCAATCCAGACCGATTGAACGCTCTGCGCTGTTACCCGGCGATCTGGTGTTTTTCAACACCCTGGGCGCTCGCCATTCGCACGTGGGGGTTTACGTGGGCGACGGCCGCTTTGTCCACGCCAGCAATCCCCGCACCGGTGTGCGCGTTGACCACCTGAGCAACCGTTACTACGCCCAACGCTTTGAAGGGGCGCACAGCTTGCTGGATTGAACGGCGCACCTCAATGCCCCGGTTCATCAGGTGGGCGGCTTGCAGCCTCTTTTTTGACCTCTGGCAATTCACCTTTGTTGCGGCCGGAAAACATGGTCCACCAGACAATGCCCACGAGAATGACCAAAGCCAGCAAAGCTTCTAACAAAATCAGACCCATGCAAGCACCTCGTTTTTTGCCCCGCCGCCCGTCATGGTTCGGCTTGTTTGTGGCCGCGATTGTAGGCACCCTGGCGGGCTGCTCTGTGGCCCCGGTACGCCATGCCCCTGAACCTGCAAGTCCATCGGCTCCAGTCGCGGTGCCCCAGGAAATCCCCCGAACTTTGCCCACCCCCATCCTGCGCGAACAAAGCCGATGGGTTCCGGTGCAGTGGTCGGAGTTGCCGGGCTTCAACACCGACAACATCAACGAAGCCTGGCCCGCTTGGCTGCAAAGCTGCCAAAGGCCAGGGCCCGAATGGCGCGCGCTTTGCCCCGATGTGGCCAGACTCGCCAACGCCCCGACCGAACAACAGCGCCGCTGGATGCAGGAAAAACTGCAACCCTACCGCGTGGAATCGCATGACCAGCGGCCACAAGGCTTGCTGACGGGCTATTACGAGCCGGCCCTGGTGGGCTCGCGCCAGCCACAAGGCAGCTTCAGGGTACCCTTGTTTGCACCACCGGCCCAGTTGGGCCAACGCAAGCCTTGGTACACCCGCCAGGAAATCGACACCTTGCCCGCCGCCCGCACCGCCCTGCGCGGCAAAGAACTGCTGTACCTGGCCGACCCGGTAGACGCCATGGTGCTGCACATCCAAGGCTCGGGCCTGGTGAATGTGACCGAGCCCGATGGCCGCCAGCGCTGGGTGCGCATGGCCTATGCCGGCACCAACGATCAACCCTACATCAGCATTGGCCGCTGGCTGCTTGACCGCAAGCTCATCACCGACGCCAGCTGGCCCGGCATCAAGGCCTGGATAGACCGCAACCCATCACGCGTGAACGAGCTGCTGTGGCAAAACCCGCGTGTGGTGTTCTTCCGCGAAGAGGCCTTGCCCGTGG
>CANHUM010000202.1 GCA_947463845.1 Comamonadaceae bacterium | reverse complement strand
GGGTTGTCTGATCTTGGTGAAAACCGGGCACTTGGTTTGAACATGACATCATCCACACCCCCAATTCGCGCCGTCGTGTTTGATGCCTACGGCACGCTGTTCGATGTGTATTCGATCGGCGCTTTGGCCGAAAAACTTTACCCCGGCCAAGGCGCGGCCCTGTCGGTGCTTTGGCGCGACAAGCAAATCGAGTACACGCGCCTGATCTCGCTGAGCGATCCCAACCCCCAAGGCAGTCGGCATTACCAATCTTTTTGGGACATCACGCGCGCCTCGCTGCGTTATGCCTTGGCGCGTTTGGGCCTGGCGCACACCAACGCCAATGAAGACGCGCTGATGGCGCAATATGCCCAGCTCACGGCCTTCCCGGAAAACCTGGGTGTGCTGCAAGCCCTGCGCCAGCGCGGGGTGGCCACAGCAATCTTGTCCAACGGCAGCCCCGAGATGCTGCAATCGGCCGTGCACAGTGCAGGCATGAGCGAGCTGCTGGACGCCGTGCTGTCTGTGGACAGCGTGCGGCAATTCAAGACCACACCCACCAGCTACCAAATGGTCCAGGAACACTGGGGTGTGTCCCCAAACCATGTCCTGTTTGTCTCCAGCAATGCCTGGGACGCGCTGGGAGCCACCTGGTTCGGTTTCAACACACTGTGGGTCAACCGCCAGGGGCTGCCGCACGAGGCCATTGGCCCGAGACCGCACCACATGGGCCAGGATTTGAACGAGGTTTTGAGGGTCTTGGGCTGAGCATCGTCCGTTCAAGCGCCCAAGCCAGCCTTTGTAAGCCGCATGCATGGGTCGGGTTTTTAAACTGAGGCTTTGTTGAGCTGTTCAGTTTTTCACACCATGCCTAGTTCATCTGCCACGTCTGTGGCCACCCCTATCGCCCCCCTGATGGCGCCCCACGGCGTTTTGCGGGTCGCCATCAACTTAGGCAATCCAGTGCTGGCAGGGCTGGATGCGGCGGGTGAACCCTCGGGCATTTCCGCCGATCTGTCGCGCTTGTTGGCCACGCAATTGGGCATGGCCATCGAGTGGCACATCTTCAAAAAGGCCGACGAGTCGGTGCAGTGCGTGCGCGCCGACGCGGCCGACATCGGCTTTTTTGCCATCGACCCGGTGCGCGGCGAAGGCCTGCATTTCTCACCGCCCTATGCCGAGATCGAAGGGGCCTACATGGTGCGCAATGACTCTCCGCTGCAAAGCAACGAGGAGGTGGACCAGGCCAGTCACCGCGTGACCGTAGGCGCAGGCAGTGCTTACGATTTGTATTTGACCCGCCACCTCCAACGCGCGCACATCGTGCGTGCACCCAGCTCGCCCGCCGTGGTCGACGTGTTCATGGCCCAGCAGCTCGAAGTGGCCGCAGGCGTCAAACAACAACTGCAGGCCGATGCACTGCGCCTGCCCGGCGTGCGGCTGCTGCCCGGCCGCTTCATGGTGATCCACCAGGCCATGGGCATCCCCGATAAGCGCAGCGCGCAGGCCCGCGAGCACCTGCGTGCGTTTGTGGAAGAAGCCAAGCGCTCGGGCTGGGTGGCCGAGGCCTTTGCACGGCATGGGATTCAGGGGGCTGCCGTGGCACCGCCGGGCTATCCCACACATGACTGATGCGGGTCGGCGCGGGTGCTAAATTGCGGAGTCTTTGACACACAACACCTCCGGGCCCGACAGACCATGAACACACCCAAAGCCGACCGCCTGCCCGAGATTTCTCCTGACCAAATGAGCGATGCACAACGTGCCGCGGTCGATGAATTGATCAGCGGCCCGCGTGGCAAGCTCAGTGGGCCATTTGTGCCCCTGATGCGCAGCCCCGAGCTGATGCGTCGGCTGCAGAAGGTGGGGGAATACCTGCGCTACGACAATGCCGTGGGTTTCCACAATTCTGAACTGGCCGTGCTGGTGGTGGCACGCCACTGGTCACAAACGGTGGAGTGGCATATCCACAAACCCATCGCCATCAAAGCGGGCGTGAGCGAGGAGACGTGTGACGCGATTGCCGATGGACGCCGCCCTGCGAACATGACGCCAGAAGAAACCATGGTGTATGACTTCTTGCAGGAACTGCTGCACAACCAGTCGGTGAGTGATGTGACCTGGGCGGCAGCGCAAAAAATGTTTGGCGACCAAGGCGTGATCGACTTGACCGCGCACTGCGGCTACTACAGCTTGCTGGCCATGGTGATGAACACCACCCGTCGTGGGCTGCCAGATGGAGCGGCCCCGGGCATCGCTCCCTTTCCCCACTGAGCCGATTTTTCAGGCGGCCTGCAAAGGCAAGCCGATCAGTGCAGACAAGGCGTCAAGGCCCAGGCCATCCACCGTGTCGATCACCACCAAACCTTGCGGTGTGCACGCCAGCGTCGCCAGATCGGTGTAGACCCTTTTGACGCAGCCAATACCGGTCAGCGGATAGTTGCAGGTCTGCACGAGTTTGCTTTGCCCTTGCTTGGTCAGCAAGTCCATCATCACCCAGGTTTGTTTGGCGCCGATGGCCAGATCCATGGCACCGCCCACCGCCGGAATGGCATCGGGCTCGCCCGTGTGCCAGTTGGCCAGATCGCCCGTGGCGCTGACCTGGAACGCCCCGAGCACGCAGATGTCCAGGTGCCCGCCACGCATCATGGCAAAGCTGTCGGCGTGGTGAAAAAATGCGCCGCCCGGCAGCAAGGTCACAGGTTGTTTGCCCGCATTGATCAGGTCATAGTCTTCCTGCCCCTTGGCCGGTGCCGGGCCCATGCCCAGGATGCCGTTCTCGCTGTGCAGTAGCACCTCGCGGTTTGAGGGAATGTGGTTGGCCACCAGCGTCGGCTGGCCAATGCCCAGGTTGACGGTCGCACCTTCTGGAATGTCTTGCGCCACGCGGGCGGCCAACTCGTCCTTGCTGCGTCGGGTGTAGCTCATGCCTTGATGCCTCCAGACTGTGTGGCCACACGGTCAATCCGAACCACCGCCTGCACAAATATGCCGGGGGTGACCACCGTCTCGGGGTCCAGCTCGCCCAGCGTCACTTCCTCGTGCACGGTGGCCACCGTTTTGCGTGCGGCCATGGCCATGATGGGGCCGAAATTGCGCGCCGCCTTGCGGTAAGTCAGGTTGCCCCAGCGGTCCCCGCGCTCCGCCTTGATCAAGGCCAGGTCGGCGTGGATGGGCGTTTCGAACACGTACATGCGACCACCGATTTCGCGGGTTTCCTTGAGCGATCCGTCGGCGTTTTTGGCCAACTCGGTGCCGTAGCCCGTGGGCGTGAAGAATCCTCCAATGCCCGCACCCGCAGCCCGGATACGCTCGGCCAGATTGCCCTGCGGCACCAGTTCCAGCTCGACCTGCCCGGTACGGTACAGACCATCAAAAACATACGAGTCGGTTTGCCGAGGAAAACTGCAAATGATTTTGCGCACTCTGCCCGCCTTGAGCAAGGCAGCCAAGCCGTGGTCAGCGTTACCCGCATTGTTGTTGACCAGTGTGAGGTCGCGGGCGCCTTGCGCAATGAGCCCATCGATGAGCTCATCCGGAATGCCGGCCGTGCCAAAACCGCCAATCATGACAGTGGCCCCATCGGCAGTCCCCTCCAAAGCTTCAGCGACCGAAGAAACGAACTTGTTGATCATGTGACCCACGCCTGAAATCGATCGTCGAAGCTTATCTTCTTGGGTGATTTTTTGCCGTGCGCTGACGCTGACTCAGACACTTGGGTGACACGCAACCCAAGGCTAAAGCGCAAGGTTT
>CANHUM010000201.1 GCA_947463845.1 Comamonadaceae bacterium | reverse complement strand
GGCTTCAAAAACAAAACCGACATGCAGGGAAAAGCGGATTCTTGGCAGATGCCGAGAGGCCGCAAGGAAACGCGCCAGTGGCCATGAGGCCTTCGCGCATTGGTTCGGGGCTGAGGCTGTCTTTCAGCCTGTCGCGGGTGTTTACTGGATAAATCAAGGGCAATCGTGGCGCTAGCCATCCAGGGGCTTGCACAGAGCTGAGAGAAAAATGCCAAGGCCTGCAGCTCAACAGGACAAGGTGTTCGAAGTCAATCGATGCCAATGCAAACGCTTTGGGATCAGGTTTGCGCCATGCTCAACAGGGGTATTGAACAAAAGCCGAATTATATTTCTATTTTAAATAAAATACAAAACTTTTATTTAAAATAGTTTTAAAGAAGGGTGGTGCTTGGCAGCAGAAAAGGGTCCTCGGCGGGCAATTTCGTGGGATTCACCTTCAGCAGCACGATCCGACCACATCAGACGTTCGGGCTTTCCTGGTCAGACCTCACTCACGGCTATTGAGGGGACCCAACACGCCAACAGGCATCGGGTGTGGTCTTGGCAGGGCGGTGCAT
Organism: Comamonadaceae bacterium; assembly: GCA_947463845.1. Classification (GTDB taxonomy): domain Bacteria; phylum Pseudomonadota; class Gammaproteobacteria; order Burkholderiales; family Burkholderiaceae_C; genus Limnohabitans_A. The sequence continues at coordinate 3,205 of CANHUM010000201.1, read as the reverse complement.
TTTTCTCAACGCCAAACAGGCCATTGACCTCAATTGAGATTCAAAACCGCTAAATGGTGCTCGGTCAGAGACTCTGAAAAGTTGGCTGCTGAACTCATGCTCTTCGTGGCTGAGTTTTTTGACTGACGAATTTCACCAGGCCTTCGCTGGCTTCTTCGATCAAGTCCAATACGTGTTCAAAACCTTGGCTGCCACCGTAGTAGGGGTCAGGAATGACCGACGCCTGCGTTGTTTGCAAAAATTCAGCCAATCCTCGGATCTTGTGAAGATGTTGTGGAGGGCATCTTTCTTCGAGCAGGGCGCGGTTATCCCAATCCATGGTGAGCAGCAAATCGAATTCCTCGAAGTCACGTTCGACAATGGATCGGGCCCTCAAATGCGACAGGTCATAACCTCGTTGACGAGCATGCGCTTGGCTGCGTTCGTCAGGTGGCGCGTCGGGGTGGAAGTTATGCGTGCCTGCTGAATCAATTTTGACCGCTTGCGAGAGATTTCTCTCGGTCAGCCTTTTGAAGAAGACAGCCTCTGCCGTGGGGCTGCGAAAGATGTTCCCCATACAAACAAACAGAATTTTGAAATCAGCTGGCTTCATTTTAATTTTGGCTGCGGGTGCATCAGGGACAGTCATGCCGTTCTTCACAGATCAGATGCGTCGGGCCAGAACGACAGCCGCAGAAGAGCCCCAGCCGACCGTCCAGCACCAAATGCGCAATAACAATCCCGGATGCTTGCAAGCCAAGGCAGCGGATTCATCCCGGTGATGCTGTTCATCGGCTTGGCAGCGAATCAACAGCGGCAGCAAGCCTTCAGGGCCACCCTGCGCACGAAGGTGATCAATTTGCTGCTGGTAATGGTGATCGACAAACGTCTCGACCGCTGCAATCGTGGCGTAAACAGCGCGACGACCCATCAGGGCAGGCAATGCGCCTGTCAGCCATCCCGCCAAACGCCATGGCCTCAGAAGTCGACTTCGCTGCGAGGCGGGCAACCAATTTTCCACTTCAGTCAAATGGTCAGCTTCGGTCGCACCATGGGCCTTGGCAAAAGCCATGAGTTCAAGGTCGCCGCGCCACTGCGCGACCGCTTGAATGCCTTTGTAAATGTAGACAGCACCTGTCTCACCGGCATGGTCAGAACGAAGTTCTTGTACAAGATGGCGGGACAGCCCGGTTGTCATCTGCAGCGGTGTTTCAGACTGTTTCACAGATGAACTCCAATTTTTGAGTTTGCAGGATATTGCAACCCGTCCGAGTGATGACGTTTCAATAATCCTTTGTCCCCAATGGCTGCTGGGGAATAGCGCGCTCAAGTCGCAGGCATCTGAATCGGCTGCCCCGCTTCCAGCAAATCCATCACCTGCTGCATGACTTGCGGACCGCTGGCCGAGTAGGGGTCGAAGTCGGGGTGGTGCAGGCGGACCATCGGGTCGTCCACCGACAGGTGGATGAGGGCCATGGACCATTGGCCAAAGCGGCGTTCGTGGATTTCTTCGTAGTGCAGCAGCTCCACGTCCTGGTGCCGAACGTCGGCGCAGATGCGGCGGTAAAGGGCGTTGACGCGACTGCGCTCGCCCTCAATGACCTGAAAGAAAAACCCCTGACCCTGGCACAACACCCCGGTGATGCCGTGGGTGGGGTTGTGGGCCTGCGCTTGCGCCAGGATGGTGGTGGTCATGGTCGTGGTTTGTGGGCCGACGGCGCGGCTCACGTACAGCAGGCGCACGTTGATGGTGTGGCTGGGTACCCTCATGCTGTGGGCCTCATGGTGTTTGGTGCAAAGCGTTGCGGTCCAGACGTTCGGTTTCGCGGCGCTCGAACAAATTGAGCATCCACGCCACGCGCTGGGGCATGGCGCGGTTCGGAAAATACGCTTTGTTGCCGGTCTGCTGGGTGGCGTCCTGGCAGCCTTGCACCAGGCCCACGATGGCGGCCAGTGGCGCGGGGCTGTGGTCGGCCACGCGTATCCAGTGCACCTGGGTCCAGGCGCTGGCCAGCAGCATGAGTTTGCGGGTGGTGCTGACCACCGTGCGTTTGTTCACCGAGTCCAGGCCTTCGCGGCGCAGCTGGTGGCCGATTTCGGCGTAGATCATGCTGGCCGCGCAAATGGCGGCGCGGCAGTCGGGCGGCAGGGCGGCAATGCCCGAGTGCGCTTGTTTGTACAAGCGGTCTGCTTCGTCCAGCAGGCGCTCCACCACTTGCGCGATGGCGGGCGTGAAGCTGGGCTGAGCCAGCCAGGCTTCGGGCTGAACACCGGCTTCCACCAGCCAGCGGCGCGGCAGGTACAGGCGGCCAATGCTGGCGTCGTGACCCACGTCACGCGCGATGTTGGTCAGCTGCATGGCCACGCCCAGTTCGCAGGCGCGGGCCAGTGTGTCCATGCTTTGCGGCCCCATGATCCAGCTCATCATGGCGCCCACACTGCCTGCCACGCGGGCGCCATAGGCGTGCAGGTCTTCGATGCTGTCGTAAGTGCGCCCCCCGGCGTCCCAGGCAAAGCCTTCGATGAGCGCGTCCAGCAAATGGCGCGGCAGTTTGTACTGTTGCACCACCAGGCTCAGGGCGTGGTCCTCCACATGGTCGTTCGGGGTACCGGCGTAGATGGCGTCCAGACGCTGTTGCAGCACATCCAATGGGGTGTCATCCGCAGCGGCCTCGTCCACCAGGTCGTCGGCCACACGGCAAAAGGCATACAGCGCAATGGCTGCTGTGCGCACGCGTGGCGGCAGCAGGCGGCTGGCTGCAAAAAAGGTTTTGGAGCCGCCCTGCATCATGGCCACGCAGGCCTGCAGGTCTTGCGAATCGAAGTCGAGTGTGGGCAAGCTCTCGGCGTTGGGCGTGCGTTCAGGCGTTGACATGGGGCACCACCGTTTCCAAAGCTTTGGCCGACATGAGCACGCCCGGCACGCCCGCGCCCGGGTGCGTGCTGGCGCCCACCACAAACAGGCCCGGCACGTCTTCGCTGCGGTTGTGCGGCCGAAACCAGGCGCTTTGCAGCAGCAGCGGCTCCAGCCCAAAGCCCGCGCCTTTGTACGACCACAAGTTGTCGTGAAAGTCTTGTGGCGTGCTGACCTTGCTGGTCACGATGCATTCGCGCAGGCCAGGCAGCACGCTGGCTTCCAGGCTTTCGGCAATCGCAGCGCGATAAGTCTCGGCAAAGGCGGGCCAGTCGGTGCCGCTGTCCAGGTGCGGCACGGGCGAGAGCACAT
>CANHUM010000200.1 GCA_947463845.1 Comamonadaceae bacterium | reverse complement strand
TGACGCCAGCGCTGACCCGCATGGTGGCCGATCGTCGATTTGAAGGGCTGGCGAAAAAAAATGGCGGTGGTGTCATTGGGGGTTTGGGTTGGACGCTCTGGTCCATGCTGTTGGCCTTGGGCGCACTTTTGTTGACCCTGCCCATGTGGCTGATTCCGCCTTTGGCCATGTTGCTGCCGGCATTGATCTGGGGCTGGCTGACTTACCGCGTCATGGCATTCGATGTCTTGGCCGAGTTTGCCAGTGCGCAGGAAAGACAGGTGTTGATGGCGCGCCATCGCCTGAGCTTTTTGGGCATGGGGGTGATCACCGGTTTGATGGGGGCGGCTCCCAGCTTGGTGTGGGCATCCGGCGCGCTGTTTGCCGCTGCATTTGTGATTTTGGTACCACTGGCGATCTGGATCTACATGCTGGTCTTTGCTTTCGCATCCCTGTGGTTTGCCCATTTTGCCTTGAGCGCTTTGCATGCACTGCGTCTAGAGCCGGAGCAAGCCTTGGGCGATGAGGTTCTGCCGCCCGAACCTGTTTCGCCGCATTCGACGGCACGTTTTGCCTCAGGTGGGCAACCCGGCTTGGTCGATGCCTCCAAGCACGATGTGACCGACGTTGAACCGCGGCGAGTGCCTTGATTTATGACATCTACCGACCACACCATGACCTCCACCCCCACCTTTGGCCTGATCATCATTGGCGACGAAATCATGTCTGGCAAGCGCCAGGACAAACACCTGCCCAAAGTCATCGAGTTGATGACCGCACGGGGCTTGAGCCTGAGCTGGGCCGAGTACGTGGGTGATGCGCCCGATCGCATCACGGCCACCTTGGTGCGGGCTTTTCAATCGGTGGATGTGGTGTTCAGTTGTGGCGGGATCGGTGCCACACCCGATGACCATACCCGTCAGTGTGCAGGCCGGGCCCTGGGGTTGCCCTTGGTTTTGCATCCGGAAGCCAAGCGCTTGATTCAAGAGCGGATGCAAGACACGGCCAAAGAGCAGGGCCTGCCTTATGAGCCCGATCGACCCGACAACATCCACCGTCTGAACATGGGCGTCTTTCCGGATGGTGCGAAGATCATTCGAAATCCGTACAACAAAATCCCGGGCTTCAGCTGTCAGGGGCCCGCGGGGGGCGTGGTGCATTTTGTGCCTGGTTTTCCGGTGATGGCCTGGCCCATGATCGAATCGGTGCTGGACACCCACTACAGCGCCCACTTCCGCCAAAACGCCTATGTTGAAAAGTCGGTGATCATTTTGGGTGCCATGGAAGCAACGCTGACCCCTTTGATGGAATCGATTGAGACCACGCATCCTGGCGTGAAGGTGTTCAGTTTGCCCAGCGTGGACCACCCCCAGTGGGGACGTCACATTGAGTTGGGGGTAAAGGGTGAGCCTGACGCAGCCCATCGCGCCTATTTGGCGCTGCGCGAGGGCTTGGCGGCTTTCTCCCTCCAATATGGCCCCGAATTGGTGCGATAATTCGGTTTGCACCAAAATAATGCGTTAATGCACCATAAAAGTGCTTTCTTCGGGTTGCTGGCATGATCCACGGCATCTCCTGACGGCATTCCTGGGGCTGCTTGTGCAGCCGTTAGGGGAGGGTGTTCTTTTTTCTGCAGGGGCAATCTTGAATCGGACGTGCTCAAGGCACAATCGCTGTCTGTTCGGGTGCAGTTGAATGGGCCAAGTTGGCACAAAAACTGCAAAGCCGGTACGTACAGTTTCCAACCCTTTTCTACTCAGGAGAATTTGATGGCCAAGACCGTCGCAGACGTGATGAACATGGTGAAAGACAACGAAGTCAAGTTTGTAGACTTCCGTTTCACCGATACCCGTGGCAAGTGGCAGCACATCACGGTGCCCGTGTCCCAGTTTGACGAAAGCAAGTTCGAAGACGGTCAGGCTTTTGACGGCTCTTCGATTGCGGGCTGGAAAGGCATCGAAGCCTCCGACATGCTGCTCATTCCAGATGCCAACAGCGCCATCATCGACCCTTTCTTCGAAGAAGTGACTTTGGTTCTGATCTGCGACGTGATCGAACCCACTGACGGCAAGGCTTATGAGCGCGACCCCCGCTCCATCGCCAAGCGCGCTGAAACTTACCTCAAGCAATCGGGCTTGGGCGATACCGCTTACTTTGGTCCCGAGCCAGAATTCTTCTTGTTCGACGAAGTGCGCTGGAGCACCGAACCCAACAACACCTTCTACGCCATCGACGAAGCTGAAGCCCCATGGAACAGCGGCGCCAAGATGGACGGCGGCAACAAAGGCCACCGCAACCGCGTCAAAGGTGGTTACTTCCCAGTGCCCCCCGTGGACAGCACGCATGACATGCGCAGCGAAATGTCGCTGATCCTCGAGTCCGTGGGCATCCCGGTCGAAGTGCACCACCATGAAGTGGCGGGCGCTGGTCAGTGCGAAATCGGCACTAAATTCTCCACATTGGTGGAGCGTGCCGACTGGACACTGCTGCAAAAGTACGTGATCCAAAACGTGGCCAATGCCTACGGCAAAACGGCCACTTTCATGCCCAAGCCTTACGCTGGCGACAACGGCTCCGGTATGCACGTGCACCAGTCCATCTGGAAAGACGGCAAGAACCTGTTCGCAGGCAATGGCTACGCTGGCCTGTCTGAGTTTGCCCTGTACTACATCGGCGGCATCATCAAACATGCTCGCGCCCTGAACGCGATCACCAACCCTGGCACCAACAGCTACAAGCGCCTGGTGCCTCACTTCGAAGCTCCTGTGAAGTTGGCGTACTCTGCCAAGAACCGTTCGGCTTCGATCCGCATCCCCAACGTGGCGTCTGACAAAGCCCGCCGCGTCGAGGCCCGCTTCCCCGATCCATTGTGCAACCCTTACCTCGGCTTTGCGGCCCTGTTGATGGCTGGCCTGGACGGTATCGAAAACAAGATCCACCCCGGCGAAGCTGCCACCAAGGACCTGTACCACCTGCCTCCAGAGGAAGACAAGCTGGTCCCCACCGTGTGCTCTAGCCTGGACCAGGCGCTGGAAGCCCTCAACGCAGACCGCGCTTTCTTGACCAAAGGCGGCGTGTTCACCGACGCCTGGATCGACGCCTACATCGACTTGAAGATGCAAGAAGTCACACGCAGCCGTGTGGAAGTCTCGCCCGTCGAGTACGACATGTACTACTCGCTGTAAGCGGTATGTGCCCCATTGCACGCCCCGTGCAATACCTCAGAAGGACGGCCTGCGCCGTCCTTTTTTTCTGGTTCAATGTGGTTTCGGTTTGGTCACCGTCGGTCGGCATCGGAGTCAAATCATGAACATGCTTCGCTTTCATCCACGCAGTTTTTGCATGAACAAGCCCGTGACTCTGGGCTGCTGTGCTGCAATCGCCGTGACCCTGTCTGCGTTCGCACAAGAGGTGGTCTACCGTTGTGGGCATGAATACACGAATGCACCACGCGATGTCAGGCAATGCGAGCGCATGGTGCCGCAGGCGATCACCGTCATCACCGGCACTCGGCCTGCCCCCTCTCGTGTCGTCAGCAGCTCCGCCAACGACGCCCGCCCCAGCCCCGAGGCCATGCGCGTGCCCCACACACAACAAGCCGAGCGCGATCTGCACGCTCGCACCATTGTGAGCCATGAGTTGGACAAAGCGCGTCAGCAACTCACCGTCTTGGTGCAAGAGTACAACGATGGGGAGCCTGTCAAGTGGGCCTCCGAAAGCCGAAACCATCAGAAGTACCTGGATCGGGTTGCCGCGCTCAAGGCCTCCATCGAGCGGACGCAGCG
>CANHUM010000199.1 GCA_947463845.1 Comamonadaceae bacterium | reverse complement strand
TTCCAGGAGACAACAACATGGACATGGCCGAAGGCACCGTCATTCGCCAGCACCTGATCGACCCCGAGATCTGCATCCGCTGCAACACCTGCGAAGCGATCTGCCCGGTGGGTGCCATCACCCATGACTCGCTCAACTACGTGGTCAAGGCCGACATTTGCAATTTGTGCATGGACTGCATCTCGCCATGCCCCACCGGCTCCATCGACAACTGGCGCATGATGCCCAAGTCCAAGGCCTACAGCATTGAAGAACAACTCAAGTGGGACGAGTTGCCCGCCGAACTCAGCGCTGAAGAATTGGCTCAAGCGGGTGGTGACCTCGGTGCAGCGCAAGAACAAGCGCAAACAGCCGTGCAATCGGCTGCGGCCTCTTCGGCCTCGGCCGTCAGCACTGCCACAGCTTCGGGTTTCAATTCGGCGCAGTTTGGTGCCGCCATTCCACCCTGGTCGGCAGCACACGCTTACACCAACCTGTATGGCCCCAAGGCCTCTGAAAAAACCATCACCGCGACCGTGACCGGCAACTTGCGCGTGACCGAAGTGGGCCAGCAAGAAGGCCAGCAAGACTACGACACCCACCACATCGTGCTCGATTTCGGCGGCATGCCTTTTCCGGTGCTCGAAGGCCAGTCGATCGGCATCATCCCGCCCGGTCTGGACGCCAAAGGCAAACCCCACCATGCCCGCCAGTACTCGATTGCCAGTCCCCGCAATGGCGAGCGTCCGGGCCACAACAATTTGTCGCTGACCATCAAGCGCGTGCTCGAAGACCACGACGGTCAACCTGTGCGCGGCGTTGGCTCCAACTACATGTGCGATCTCCAGGTGGGAGACAAGGTCCAGGTGATTGGACCGTTTGGCGCGAGTTTCCTGATGCCCAACCACCCCAAGAGCAACATCGTCATGATTTGCACGGGCACAGGTTCGGCGCCCATGCGCGCCATGACCGAATGGCGCCGTCGCCTGCGGGCCAGTGGCAAGTTCGAAGGCGGCAAACTCATGCTGTTCTTTGGAGCCCGCACCCCTGCCGAGTTGCCCTACTTTGGTCCGCTCAACAACTTACCCAAGGATTTCATCGACATTGAATTCGCCTTCTCACGAGAAGTGGGCAAGCCCAAGCGTTATGTCCAGGACGCCATGCGCGATCGCGCAGCGGATATCGCTGCCCAGCTCAAGGACCCCAACACCTGTTTTTATGTGTGCGGCCTGAAAAGCATGGAGGAAGGCGTGGTCATGGCCTTGCGAGACATCGCACAGAGCGCCGGACTCGATTGGGATACTGTGGGCTCGGCGCTCAAAAAAGAAGGCCGCCTGCATCTCGAAACTTATTGATAGTCCATGGCCAATACCACGCATGTGGGACTGGAGCAGGTTCGCCAGCAACTGCGCCGGCCCAGAGACCAGCTCAAAGGCCGTCAGGTCACGGAGCAGGCACGTGCCGATGTGCGGGCCCTGATCGGTGAGCCTCCTGCTAATGGGCACCGCCGTGACCTGCTGATCGAGCACCTGCATGCACTCAATGACCACCATCATGGCCTGTTCGAGCGCCACATCGTGGCCCTGGCCGCCGAAATGCGTCTGCCTGTGGTCGAGGTCTTCGAAGTCGCTTCCTTCTACCACCACTTCGAGATTCTGAAAGACAGTGAGCCCGCCCCAAGCATCACCGTGAGGGTGTGCGACAGCCTCAGCTGCAGCCTGGCAGGCAGCGACACTTTGCTGCGTCAGTTGCAAAACGATTTGCTGGACGTGAAGGTGGTGCCTGTACCTTGTCTGGGCCGCTGCGAGCAGGCGCCTGCCGTGCAGGTGGGGCAGCAGGCCGTGGCGCATGCCAACGCTGAAAATGTGGCGCAAGGTGTGGCACAAAACCAGACCAGCCCTAACCCCTTGCGGGACACCCTCCGGTTTGACGGCTACCGCCAGGCGGGCGGCTACCAGCTGGCCCTGAAGGTGGCGGCTGGTTTGAAGGACCACGAATCGGTCATCCAGTGTCTGGAATCGTCTGGTCTGCGGGGTCTGGGCGGCGCGGGTTTCCCGGCGGGACGCAAATGGCGCATCGTGCGCAGCCAACCAGGCCCTCGCCTCATGGCGGTGAACATCGACGAGGGCGAGCCAGGCACCTTCAAGGACCGCACCTGCCTGGAATCCGACCCGCACCGTTTTCTGGAGGGCGTGCTGATCGCTGCCAGCGTGGTGGGCTGCGAAGCGGTCTACATCTATTTGCGCGACGAGTACCACGAAGCCCGCGTTTTGCTGACCGAAGAGTTGGCCGCTTTGCAGGCCAATCCGCCTTGCACTTTGCCGCGCATCGAACTGCGCCGTGGCGCGGGCGCCTACATCTGCGGCGAAGAGTCGGCCATGATCGAAAGCATCGAGGGCAAGCGGGGCGAGCCACGCATGCGCCCGCCTTACATCGCCGAGGTCGGCCTGTTCGGCAGGCCCACACTGGAGCACAATTTTGAAACCCTGTTTTGGGTGCGCGAACTGATCGAACAAGGTGCGCAAAGTTTTGCATCGCAAGGGCGCCACGGCCGCCAAGGCCTGCGCCGATTCAGTGTGAGTGGGCGCGTCAAGCAGCCGGGGGTCAAGCTCGCCCCTGCGGGCATCACGCTGCGTGAATTGGTGGACGAATACTGCGGCGGTATGGCCGATGGGCATGCCCTTTACGCCTATTTGCCAGGGGGGGCCAGCGGTGGCATCTTGCCCGAGCGCTTGGCCGATGTGCCGCTGGACTTTGACACGCTGCAGCCGCATGGTTGCTTCATCGGGTCGGCCGCTGTGGTGGTGCTCAGCGAATCGGACAGCGCCCGCGAAGCGGCCCTGAACGTGATGCGTTTTTTTGCCCATGAAAGCTGCGGCCAGTGCACGCCTTGCCGGGTGGGCACCGACAAGGCGGCGCAACTCATGACCGCCAAGGCTTGGGACGTCGATACCTTGCAAGACCTGGCGCAGGTCATGGCCGATGCGTCGATTTGCGGTCTGGGGCAGGCCGCACCCAATCCGATCCGCTGCGTGTTGCAGTATTTCCCGCACGAAGTGGGGGCCGCATGAACACGGTGCAACTCACCCTCAACGGCCAAAGCGTCCAGGCACCTGCTGGTCAGAGTATTTTCAACATCGCCAAAGACCTGGGGATTGCCATCCCGCACCTGTGCCACAAAGAAGGCCTCGCGCCCGATGGCAACTGCCGCGCCTGTGTGGTCGAGATCGAAGGTGAGCGCACGCTAGCGCCCAGTTGCTGCCGCAGCGCCACGCCCGGCATGCAGGTGCGCACCGACAGCGCGCGCGCCGTCAAAAGCCAAAAAATGGTGCTGGAGATGCTGCTGGCCGACTTGCCCGAGCAAGGCCACAAGTGGCTGGATGACCGGGCCGAGGCCCCGCACGGTGAGCTGAGTCAATGGGCAGAACACCATGGTGTGCGTGTGCGTCCGCAACTGGCCGCGCTCAAGCGTGAGGCGGTGTCCGCCGACCTGTCGCACCCGGCCATGGCGGTGAACCTGGACACCTGCATCCAGTGCAACCGCTGCGAACGCGCTTGCCGCGACCTGCAGGTCAACGATGTGATCGGTCTGGCCTTTCGGGGCGCGCACACGCAGGTGGTGTTTGATTTGGCCGACCCGATGGGGGGCAGCAGTTGTGTGGGCTGCGGCGAATGTGTGCAGGCCTGTCCTACGGGGGCGCTCATGCCCAAGAGCCACATGGGACCGCAAAAAGTCGACCGTGAGATTGATTCGGTGTGCCCGTTTTGTGGTGTGGGTTGCCTGGTCACCTA
>CANHUM010000198.1 GCA_947463845.1 Comamonadaceae bacterium | reverse complement strand
AGCCGGGCCTGAGGATGTGGCAGTTTTCCAGGCCCTTCATCGAGCGCACCAGGTCGTACTGGATGTCAAACGGCAAGCTGGTCGAGATGCCGTTGGGGTAGTACTCGTGGGTGGTCAGGCCTTCGGGCTCCAGAAAAATCTGGTGGCTGTCCTTGTCGGCAAAGCGGTTGATCTTGTCTTCCACACTCGGGCAATAACGCGGGCCCACGCCTTCGATCTTGCCGGTGAACATGGGGCTGCGGTCAAAGCCCGAGCGGATGATCTCGTGCGTGCGCTCGTTGGTGTGCGTAATCCAGCACGGCACCTGCTGCGGGTGCATCTCGGCCTTGCCCATGAAACTGAACACCGGCACCCCACCCTCAGGGTTCATGCCGCCGGGCACGCCGTCGCCGGGCTGCTCGGAACACTTGGAGAAATCGATGGTGCGGCCATCCAGGCGCGGCGGTGTGCCGGTCTTCAGACGCCCTTGCGGCAGCTTCAGTTCTTTCAGGCGCGAAGACAAGCTCACGGCTGGCGGATCACCCGCCCTGCCCGCCGCATAATTCTGCAAACCCACATGGATCTTGCCGTCGAGGAATGTGCCCGCGGTCAGCACCACGGTGCGCGAACGGAAACGGATGCCCACCTGCGTCACGGCGCCCACCACCCGATCGCCCTCCACCATCAGGTCATCCACGGCCTGCTGGAACAGCCACAGATTGGGCTGGTTTTCCAGCATGCGGCGGATAGCCGCTTTGTACAAAATGCGGTCGGCCTGGGCGCGGGTGGCGCGCACGGCCGGGCCTTTGGAGCTGTTGAGGATGCGAAACTGGATGCCACCCTCATCGGTCGCCAGAGCCATGGCCCCGCCCAAGGCGTCGACTTCTTTGACCAAGTGGCCCTTGCCAATGCCGCCAATGGACGGGTTGCAGCTCATCTGCCCCAGCGTCTCGATGTTGTGGCTGAGCAAGAGTGTTTTGCAGCCCATGCGGGCAGAGGCCAGCGCCGCTTCGGTTCCGGCATGGCCGCCACCGACCACGATCACATCGAATTCTTGAGGGTAAAGCATGAGAGTCTGCCCTTTGAAGGCCAAAAATGGGCGCCGCCTGCGCCACGGAGCCACCCTGCCACGGGGTCGGCTGAAGCTGCTCATTTTACAGGCAGGGTGTTTCAGGTGGGGCGCTCGGTCAACGCTCGAAAAAACACCCACAAAGGCATGGCACTTGATGCATTGCACGCATTCAACAGGTGACCCTCGGCACCGCACGGCGCACGTTGTTCTTCGCCGCCCCAAAGGTGTTTTCTGCTACTCTGTGCAGGTCAAAAACAGTTGGTTTTCGTCAACCCTCCGTCTGTTTGCTCACCCCCTTCCGTTTATTCAATGAGGAGACTCCCATGTTCCTGCAACGCAGAATCCTGTTGGCCCTGGGCCTGTGCATGGCCGCCAGCGCGCCCGTGCTGGCGCAAGACAAATTTCCCTCCAAGCCGGTCACCATCATCGTGCCCCAGGCGGCCGGTGGTGCCAACGACACGATCGCGCGGGTGATTGCGCAAAGGCTCTCCGAGCAGACGGGCCAGTCCTTTGTGGTGGAAAACCGCACCGGCGCCGGGGGCAACGTGGGCACAGCAGCAGCCGCCAAGACCCGCCCGGATGGCTACACCTTGCTGCTGACCGCAGACAGCGCGATGGTCATCAATCCAGCGCTGTACAAGAGCACCGGTTTCGACCCGGTCAAGGACTTCGAGCCGGTGGGCAGCGTCGCCACGGCCGGCTATGTGTTGGTGGCCCACCCGAGCTTTCCCGCCAAGAACACCGCCGAACTGGTCGCACTGGCCAAACAGCAACCGGGCAAGATCAACATTGGATCGGCTGGCAATGGCACCCTCAACCACCTGATCGGCGAAATGCTGGGCAAAGCCACCGGCATCGACTTGACCCATGTGCCCTACAAGGGGGCCGCAGCCGCCGCCACCGACCTGGTCGCCGGGCAAGTGCAAGTCTCGGTGCAGAGCTTGCCTTCTTCAATCGCGTTCATCCGCTCCGGCAGGATGAAGGTCCTCGGTGTGGTCAACCCCAAGCGCCTGCCCGTGCTGCCGGACGCCCCCACCATTGGCGAGACCCTCAGGGACTTTGGCGCCACCCCTTGGTACGGCGTGTTTGCTCCGACAGGAACGCCCAGGGCGATCATCAACCAGCTCAACGCAGAAATCACCAAGGCTCTTGACTCGAAGGAGGTGCAGGATCGCCTGGCCGGTGTGGGCTGCGAAGCCTTCAAATCCACGCCTGAGCAGTTCGCCCAGCTGGTGCGTGACGACCTGCCCCGCTGGGCCAGGATCGTCAAAGACTCCGGCGCGACCATCGACTGAAAGCCGGCTGCATGAAATGCTGGCGCTGACGACGGATGCGCCAAAGGGCCTGCGTGGGGCGGATCCACGTCTCTTGCAGGCGCCTGAGCAGCGGGTTTTTTCCTTGATCGATTTTTTACTGCTGCAAAGGCAGGGCCCCTGCGACCTTGACCTCACCCATCGAAAAGCTGGTGTGCAGGTCTTTCACATTGGGCAGGTTGAGCAACACATTGCGGGCGAACTGGCTGAAGGTGTTCAGGTCTTTGCTGACCACCTGCAGCTCAAAGGTGCCAGTGCCGCTGATGTAATGGCAGGACACCACCTCGGGGATTTTCTGAATCGCTTCTTCGAGTTGGCGTGTGATGTCGCCCCGATTGCGCTCGGCGTCCAGTCGCACAAAGGCAAAAACATCCAGGCCCACTTTTTGGCGATCAATTTCGGCCCGATAACCCTTGATGACGCCCGACTCTTCGAGCGCCCGCACCCGCCGCCAGCAAGGCGCGGCCGACAAACCGACCCGCTGCGCCAACTCGGCATTGGTCAGCCGACCATTGGTTTGAAGTTCATTCAATATGGCCCAGTCAAATTTGTCCAGCGTTTCCATAATTGGCCTCTTTGAGCAAGATTCTTTCAAATCATAGGGCAAATCCTGTCACCGAAAGCAAGCACTTGTCGGCGGGTCCGCTCTACACTGTGTCATCCATTTCAGTCGCAGGACAGACCATGAACGCCCCCTTGCCCGATTCGATTCGCCAGGCCCTTGAGACCGTCACGCTCGACGACAAATACAGCCTCGATGTGGGTCGCGCTTTCATGAGCGGTGTGCAAGCCCTGGTCAAGCTGCCCATGCTGCAACGCCAACGCGACGCGCTGCACGGCAAAAACACGGCTGGCTTCATCAGCGGTTACCGGGGCTCGCCCTTGGGCAGTTACGACCAATCACTGTGGAAGGCCAAAGACCACCTGAAGGCCCAACACATCGTGTTCCAGCCCGGCGTCAACGAAGAGCTGGCCGCCACCGCCTTGTGGGGCACACAGCAACTGGGCTTTGCGCCACCCGGCACCAACAAATTCGATGGGGTGTTCGGCATTTGGTACGGCAAAGGCCCGGGCGTAGACCGCTGCTCAGACGTCTTCAAGCACGCCAACATGGCGGGCACCACGCCTTGGGGCGGCGTGTTGGCCGTGGCAGGCGATGACCATGTGGCGAAAAGTTCCACCGCTGCGCACCAAAGCGACCACATCTTCAAAGCATGCGGCCTGCCCGTGTTTTTCCCGGCCAGCGTGCAAGACATCCTGGACCAAGGCTTGCACGCCCTGGCGCTCAGCCGTTTTGCAGGCATCTGGTCAGGCATGAAAACGATTCAGGAAATCGTCGAATCGAGTGCCACCGCTCACATCGACCCCGAGCGCGTGCAGATTGTGTTGCCTGAGTTCGTCATGCCGCCCGGCGGCGTGCACATCCGCTGGCCCGACACGGCGCTGGAACAAGAAGCCCGTTTGTT
>CANHUM010000197.1 GCA_947463845.1 Comamonadaceae bacterium | reverse complement strand
GATGCCCATGTGACCGGCGCGGGGCATGTTGGAGCAGGCGTTGTAGGCCTTGGAGTTCCAGATCTTGCCCCAGGTGTACTCGACAATGGCTTTGCTCGCCGGATCTTCGGGATTGCTGACACCACGAATCTTGCCGTAGTTGTACAAGCTGGGGCCCAGCGTGCCGTAAGAAATTTCTTTCTTGTCCATCTGGTGGCAGTTGTAGCAATTGCCACCATTGACCGCAGTGGCCGCATCGGTCCAGGTCAGGCCGCGACCACTTTGGGCAATGATTTCGCCTTGCCTCCAGTCACCGATGAACTTGCCATCCGAGGGCCACTTGATGGCCTTGAGGTTGGCTTCTTCAATGCGCTTGGCGGTTTTTTCATCCAGTGGTTTGCCCGCCACATCGGCTTCACTGCACAAGCGGTTGGTCTCATCGGTCGCGGTGATGCGCTCGACCTTGACATGGCTTTGGTCGCGGAAAGAAGCCTTGACGATCTGGTCGGTCAAGGCATTGAGTTCGGCCACTGAGGGACCAGTTGCACAGCCTGCGGCCACCAAAGCGGCAGCCAAGCTGGCCAATACGAGTTGTGTCTTCTTGTTCATGAGAATCTCCTGGTCAGGTCAGCGCTTGATGGCCGGGGCAATCGAGGCGGCGCCCTTGGCGTTCACACCCAGATAAGTGGACAAAGCCACGGTGGCATCGCTGCCGAAACCGGGATAAGGAAAGCGCTGTTGACGGTAGCAGTCGTTCAGGCGCAGTTGCATGCTCCACATCTGGCCGTTCGAGACGCGGTAAGCAGGCCATGCGGCAAACCCCACACCATCGCCCGGGTTCTTGGTCAAAATGGGCAAGTCCTGCAAGCGGATGCGCTTGCCTTCTTCACCGTGGCAAGAGGCACACGAAAAGTCATGGGTACCACCGCGCTGGAAGAACAGTCGCTTGCCCACTTCGTAAAAAGTTTTTTCTTGTGGGTGAGACTGAGACAGATTGAACTTCAAACCCTTGGACTCGGCAGCGATCCAGGTGGCCAAAGCCGTCACGTTGGCCATCTCGCCGCGACCAAATGCGGTCTTGGAAATTTCAGCCGCATTGAAGCCTTGCAAGGTTTCCATGCAAGTGACCAAGCGTGACTCCAGGTCCTGCATGCGCTGAGTGTCTGCAAAGTACTTGGGCAACTCAACAAAAGCGCCCTTGACCACGCCAGGTCCTTTGCCCAAATCGCATTTTTCAAGAGAAGCGTTTTTGGGGCCACGTGCTTTTTTCCAGAGGTCCTCGCCTTTGGCTTCGTAAAGCTCAGCGGGGTTGCCGTCTTGCAGCATGGCACGGTATTCGTCGATGCCCTGGCTGGTGGTTTTCTGGGCCAGTGCAGGCATCGCACAGACAGCCAAGGCTGCTGTGAGGGAAAGGGTCGTTACTGTTTTCATTGTCACCTCTGTTATTCATTTTCAAATGCAAAAAGGGTGAAGTTGTGTCTTCACCCTTTGCAAGCTCACCGCTCGATCACGACACCGTGGCTTCGTCGGTGCGGGTCGCACCGCGGTTGTCTTTCCAGGTCACGGCGATCTTGTCGCCTGCCTTGGCGCCTTTGACCGAAAATTGCATGAACGGGTTCTTGGACACTGCAGGGCCCCACTCGGCGGTCAAGACAACCTTGCCATTGTGGGTTGCGGTGACCTCCTGGATGAACCAGGCAGGAATCAGGTTGCCGGAAGCATCACGGCGCTGACCAGCTTCCATTTCGTGGCTCATGAGCACGCGAACGGTTGCCTTGTCGCCAGAGGCCTGGGCACGAATGCGCATTGGATCTGCCATTTTTCTCTCCTCAATCTTTCAATGAATTGGTGTGTGAAAGGTGTCTGCAGTCCATTAACCGCCGCAACCACCCAAAGTGACTTTGACTTCTTTTTTGGCCCACAGTGCACGGCCGTCGTTCATGATGGCCACGGCGTAGACATCGGAAGACTGGCCCATCTTGGCGCGGGTGGAAAAGTTGGCATCCACGGCATCGGTCACATTGAACATGGCCACCAATGCGGATGGGTTCTTCTCGACCAAGATCAGCAATTGCTTGACGCCGGCCAAGGTGGTGCTGGCACCCAAGGGCACCACGGCACCGTTTTCGGCAATGTCCGGACCAATGATGGTCACATCTTTGCTTTCGGCCATGCTTTTGGCACCTGCAGCGCGGGCTGCGTCCTGCACTGTTTTGGCATCGAATGCAGCTTTGTTGACCGCAGCCAGTGCGAACTGGGGAAAGCCAGCGGAGGCCAAGAGGCCAGCCACAACAGCGCTTTGCTTGAGTGTCTCGCGACGGTTTTGCATCTGATATCTCCTTTGATGGTTGAGTGATGCTATAGAAACAGGTTCAGCAATACAACGGGATCTGCCCGAATTATTTGCTGGCCCCCTTGGAAATCCATTCGGCAATCAGTTTGGCGTCCGAATCAGGCAGAGATTGTGCAGGCATTGGAATCTGCCCATACACACCCACACCGCCGACCTTGATTTTTTCTGTCAGGTAAGCGACTTTGCCAGCCTGTTTTTTGGCAATTTCATGAAAACCAGGACCCACGATTTTCTTGTCCACACCATGGCAAGCCGTGCAGCTGTACTTGTTCAACAGCGCTATTGCAGCTTTTGACTCGCTCTTTTCAGGCTTGGCAGCGGCCGACGGGGTGGCAGAGGCCACGGTCATGGGCTGACCCGCTTTGCGTTCAGGTTGGGTGGTGTCCGCACCTCGCTGGGGGCCAATGATGCGGTTTTGCTCTTGCAAATTGCCGTGCGCATTGCGAGCGAAATCGGGCAGGTAAGAGGCCACCTTGGGCTCTGGCGTGCAGTCTTTCATGCAGATTTTGTTGTTGGTGTCGACTTTTTTGACACCGCCAAACTCATTGCCGGGCCACATGGCGTGTGCGGTGGTCATGCCATTGCGGTTGGGCATACGGGCTTGCACCTCGGCGATGTTTTTGTCTGACAGGACAAAGTTGTCCGGCACGATGTTGGCCAGGTTCAACATGAAGGCCGTGACGGCATACACCTCTTCCGTGGTCAGTGTCTTGGGATTGGTCCAAGGCATGGCCCGGTTGATGTAGTCCCACAAGGTGGAGACAGTGGGCACCTTCATGATGGTGGTACGACCCGGGTAGTCGGCACGCCGCAAATTGGCGACACGGCCTGTTTTGATGTCTTCGGCAGTCGTGCCGCCGATCAGCGGACTGAACACCTCATTGGACTCGCCAAAAACGCCATGGCAATGCGCGCACTTGGCCTCCCAGACATCCTGCCCCTTGGCCACAGAACCCGAACCTGCCGGCAAGCCCTTGAAATCGGGGCGCACATCGATGTCCCATTTGGCAACTTCCTTGGGTGTGGCTTCGCGACCCACACCGGGGAATTTTTGACCCTGAGCAGCGGCCAGGCCTGCGACAGCCAGCCAAGCCACCGCCAAAACGGCATTACGAAAGCTGGACATTTTTCACCTCACCGTTTTCCTGAACCAACCAGGACTGGATGGCGTTGTTGTGATAGATGGATCGCGTGCCACGCACGGCACGCAGCTGCTGATAGGTCGGTTGCACATGGCCAGTTTCGTCTTGCGCACGGCTTTGAATGATGGCAGGCTTGCCGTCCCACACCCAGTCAAGGTTGAAGCGGGAAAGCGCCTTGGACAGCACCGGTGACTCCAGACGCGCCTGACGCCAGTTGCGGCCGCCGTCGGTGGACACATCCACCCGTTTGATCTTGCCCTTGCCCGACCAAGCCAGACCTGTGATGTTGTAGAAGCCCTTGTCCAGCAAGACCTGACCGCCCGAAGGTGTGGTCACCACGCTTTTGACTTCCTGGATGTTGGTGTAT
>CANHUM010000196.1 GCA_947463845.1 Comamonadaceae bacterium | reverse complement strand
TGGCGAGGTCACCCCGGGCTGTGGCTCTTGCTGCTGGCCTCGGGCCTGACCAAGGTCGGATTCAACTGGGCCGTCACGGTAGGCGATGTGGTGCGCGTGGTGCTGCTGTTTTATTTGATGCCCGCCTGGTCGGTGCTGGTGGCCTGGTGGCTGCTGGGTGAAAAACCCACCCTCATGGCCTTGCTGCGCATGCTGCTGGCACTGGTCG
Source organism: Comamonadaceae bacterium (assembly GCA_947463845.1). GTDB lineage: Bacteria > Pseudomonadota > Gammaproteobacteria > Burkholderiales > Burkholderiaceae_C > Limnohabitans_A. The sequence continues at coordinate 3,633 of CANHUM010000196.1, read as the reverse complement.
GTTTGTTCATCGTGCTCAAAACCCCCGAAACACCCTGGCCCGTGCCCGAGAGCCTGGCCGATGGTCTGGCCCTGATGGGGGGCCTGACTTTTGCCATCACCAACGCTTTGCTGCTCAAGCTCAAGGACACGCCCAGCGCCTCGCGCACTCTGGCCATGTTTGGCGGTGGCGCGGTCATGGCCACACTGGCGGCCATGGCGGGTTTGGCGACCGGGGTGGTGGCCATTGGCGCAGCGCCCGCCTGGAGTTGGCTGCCTCTGGTGGCCCTGCTGAGCCTCTCGTTTTTGTTGGGTAACCTGGCACTGCAATACGGCGCTGCCCGCCTGGCCGCCCACACCACAGCGCTGGTCATGTTGTCCGAGGTGCTGTTTGCCAGCGTCTCATCGGTGCTGCTGGGCGCGTCCAGCTGGGACAGCCGCACCCTGATCGGCGGGGCCTTGATTTTGCTGGCGGCTTTGCTGTCCATCGTCGGGCCGGGCCACAAGGCCCACTGAAACGACCTGCACGGCCATCGGCTGTCACTGGCATGATGCTGATTTATCACCTTTGCCCACAACACCCACCGGAAAGCACCCCATGAGCCTGTACGACCTGGAAGCCCAAAGCATCGACCACCAAACCGTGCCTCTGTCACGCTACAAAGGCCAGGTGATGCTGATCGTCAACACCGCCAGTGCTTGCGGCTTCACGCCCCAATTCACCGGGCTGGAAAAGCTGCACCAGAAATTCGGCGCACAAGGCTTGGCTGTGCTGGGCTTTCCCTGCAACCAGTTCGCCAGCCAGGATCCAGGCGACGACGCGCAAATCGCCAACTTCTGCCAGAAGAACTATGGCGTGAGCTTTCAGATGATGAGCAAGGTCAAGGTCAATGGCGACGACGCCCACCCGCTGTACCAATGGCTCACGGCCGAGGCTCCCGGCATTTTGGGCAGCAAGGCCATCAAATGGAACTTCACCAAGTTTCTGGTGGGTCGCGATGGCCGGGTCATCAAGCGCTACGCGCCGCAGGACGCGCCCGAAAAAATCGCCAAAGACATTGAGGCCGCGCTGGCGGCTTGACCGACGGGGCCTATCGGGCCTGTGTTGATTTGGGCCAGAGCCCGTTCAGACCCACCAAGTCAGCACGGCCAACCACAGCAGCATTGCAGCGCCACACCACACCAACACCCGTGTGCGCAGGCGCAACACTTCCACAGCGCTGACCAGGCGTGCATTTTGTTCGGCCAACTCGGCCAGGGTTTGCGTCAGCTCGCGCTGGGTCTGGGCCTGGCGGTCGATCTGGCCTTGCGCGGCGATCAAGGCGTTTTTGAGTTCGCCCAGGCTCGGCACAGCGCTCACCGACGTTGTCGAGCCGACGTTGCCTGTCGCATCAGGGGGCTGACGGTCCATCAGCTTGCGCGCGGCTTTGAGGACCGTGGGCGCGTGTTCGATCACATCGCCCCAGGGAATCACTTTCAGGGCCATCAACCAAGGTATCGCCATCGTGGGGTCCTTTCTGTGCGCTCTTCAAACGCGATCAGGCAGCGCCGTCCATCGCCTCGTCCAGCAACTCCACCCAATGCCGCACAGGCAAGCCGCTGCCGCTTTGCAGGTGGGTGATGCAGCCGATGTTGGCACTCAGCACACCTTGGGGTTGCAGGGCGTTCAGGTGGCCCAGCTTGCGGTCGCGCAGCTGCTTGGACAGATCAGGGTTGAGCACACTGTAGGTCCCCGCGGAGCCGCAGCACAGGTGGGACTCGTTGGCCGTGACCTTGATCTGGAAGCCCAGATCGCCCAGATGCTTTTCGACACCGCCTTTGAGTTGCTGGCCGTGCTGCAGCGTGCAGGGCGGGTGGTAGGCCTGCAGGCCTGCGGCTTGCAGGGCTTCGGGTTTGAGCTTGTCTTTGAGCAGCGGCACCAAATCGGGCAGCAACTCGCTCAGGTCTTTCGTCAACGCGCCGATGCGGGCGGCTTTGTCGGCATACGCCGGGTCGTCTTTCAGCACATGGCCGTAGTCTTTGACCATGACACCGCAACCCGAGGCGTTCATCACAATGGCCTCGACCTCGCCGCGCTCCACCAGCGGCCACCAGGCATCGATGTTGGCGCGCATGTGGTCCTTGCCGCCGTCGTGGTCGTTCAGGTGGAACTTGAGCGCGCCGCAGCAACCGGCCTTGGGCGCAGTGACGGCCTGGATGCCTGCCGCATCGAGCACGCGCGCGGTGGCGGTGTTGATGTTGGGGCTCATGGCGGGCTGCACGCAACCGGCCAGCATCAGCACCTTGCGCGCATGCGTGCGGGTGGGCCAAGCGCCCGCATTTTGTGGCGCAGGCACTTTGGCCTTCAGGCTTTCGGGCAGCAGGCCGCGCACCATCTGGCCCATCTTCATGGCCGGGGCAAACAGGGGCGAAGGCAGGCCTTCTTTCAGCGCCCAACGCACCAGCTTTTCAGTGGCCGGGCGCTCGACTTTGGCGTCCACCAGCTTGCGGCCAATGTCGACCAAATGGCCGTATTGCACGCCGCTCGGGCAAGTGCTTTCGCAGTTGCGGCAGGTCAGGCACCGGTCCAGATGCATCTGGGTTTTGCGGGTGGGCGTTTCGCCCTCCAGCACCTGCTTCATCAGATAGATGCGGCCGCGCGGGCCATCCAGCTCGTCGCCCAGCAGTTGGTAAGTGGGGCAAGTGGCGGTGCAAAAACCGCAGTGCACGCACTTGCGCAAAATGGCTTCGGCCTCCAGGCCTTCGGGGGTGTTCTGGTATTCGGGGGCGAGGTTGGTTTGCATGACGATTCGCCTCAGAGGGGGTGCAGGCGACCGGTGGCGAACACGCCTTGGGGGTCAAACTGCTTTTGCAATTGCTGCTGGATGCGCTCTTGCACGGCATCGAGCGGGGTGTTCACGCCTGCGATCTTGTCCACTTCGGCATGCTTGGGACTGGCACGGAACAAGGTGGCATGGCCCCCAACCGACTTCGCCAATTCGCGCAAGGCAGCCGCTGCCGAAGCAGGCGCCCACAACCAGCGCTGAGCGCCTTGCCACTCGATGTAGGTGGGGTAGGGCAAATCCAGCGCTGGCGCAGTTTGCGGCACCGACAGACGCCAGAGGCAAGCATCGGGCGCTGGCGCATCAAAAAAAGCCAGCGTCTGCTCTGCGCTGGCACGCCAATCCTGCGCGGCCTCAGCGTTGTCCATGGTCTGCACTTGGGCGCCCAGCGCTGTCGCATCGGCGCTCATTTTGGCGGTGGCCGACTGCACCGCAGCCACCGCACCACGCAGGCGCACACACAAATAATCGGCCACCGGTTGGGCCGTGGTGTCGCGCACCCAGGCGCTGGCGTTCAAGGGCAAGGGCTGACCGCCCCAGCGGTGCAGCAAATCCAGGGCCGCTTTTTGCGGCAAGCCCGCGCACATCAGCGTGGCCTCGGCCGGGGCCACGGGCAAGACCTTGAGGCTGACCTCGGTGATCAGGCCCAGCGTTCCCCAGCTGCCGGCCATCAGGCGGCTCACGTCATAGCCGGCCACGTTTTTCATGACCTGGCCACCAAAAGTCAGGTGTTCGCCCAAGCCATTGATGAAGCGGGCACCCAACACATAGTCGCGCACAGCGCCAGCGGTGGCGCGGGCCGGGCCGCTCAGGCCAGCGGCCACCATGCCGCC
>CANHUM010000195.1 GCA_947463845.1 Comamonadaceae bacterium | reverse complement strand
GGCCTCTCAATGGCCACCGGACTTGCCGACACGCAGCCTGGGGTCCACCGCAAAATAAAGCAGATCCACCACCAGGTTGATCACCACAAAGATCAGGGCAATCAGGCACAAGTAGGCCGCCATGACGGGGATGTCGGCGAAGGTGACCGCCTGGATGAACAGCAAACCCATGCCGGGCCACTGGAACACCGTCTCGGTGATGATGGCAAAGGCGATCAAGCCGCCCAACTGCAAGCCAGTGATGGTCATCACCGGCACCAAGGTGTTCTTGAGCGCATGGCCAAAGTGGATGGCGCGGTTGGATAAACCGCGTGCGCGGGCGAACTTGATGTAGTCGGTGCGCAGCACTTCCAGCATCTCAGCCCGCACCAGTCGCATGATGAGCGTGAGCTGAAAAATGGCCAGCGTGACGGCCGGCAGCACGATGTGGTGCCAGCCCTTGGCCGTCATCAGCCCACTGGACCACCAGCCGAGTTGCACCACATCGCCCCGGCCAAAGCTGGGAAACCAGCCCAACATCACGGCAAACACCAGGATCAACAAAATACCGATCAGGAAGGTGGGCAATGACACACCCAAGAGCGATACGGTCATGAACAGCTGGCTGATCCAGGTGCCCCGGCGCAGCGCCGCATAAACGCCCATGGGGATGCCGATGGTCAAAGCCATTGTGGCGGCTACCAAAGCAAGCTCGAGCGTGGCCGGCAGACGCTCGGCGATCAGGCCAGAAACCTTGGCACCCTGGCGCAGACTCAGACCAAACTCGCCTTGCACCGCATTGGCCAGAAAATGGCCAAACTGCACAAAGAAAGACTGGTCCAGACCCAGCGCGCCACGCAGCTCGTCGATTTGTTCTTTGGTGGCGTCTTGCCCCAACAAGAACACCACCGGATCGCCCACATACTGGAACAGCAAAAACGCGATGAAAGCGACCGTGACCATGACGATCACGGCCTGAATCAGCCGCTGCAGGACAAAAGCCAGCATCAATTGACCTTGATCAGCGCCCAGTCCAGTCGGTTATCGGGGCGGTGCACCACCTCAATGTTTTTCTTCATCACCCAGGGAATGACCTGGTTGTGCAGCGGGATGTGCGACACGGTGTCGTTGGACAGTTGCAGGCCTTCGGTCAGCAAGCGATTGCGCACCGGCAGATCGGTCTCGGTCTTGGCGCGGTCCACCACATAGTCCATGCGGGCATTGCTGTAGCGGCCCACGTTGTAGTTGCCATCACCACCCGTGCCCACCGAGCGGGTGAGCGACTGGAGGCTGTAGAGCGCGTCAAAAGTGGGTACACCCCAGCCCAACATGTAGATGCTGGCTTCGTAGCGCTGGATCATCGGGAAGTAAGTGACCAATGGCAAGGTGCGCAGCTTGGCACGAACACCTACTTTGGCCCACATGGCCGTGATGGCCTGGCAGATCTCTTCGTCGTTGATGTAGCGGTTGTTGGGGCAAGCAAAGTCCACCTCAAAGCCATTGGGGTAGCCGGCTTCGGCCAACAGCTTTTTGGAGGCGTCCAGCGAATAAGGAAAGCGGGTGTTCACGCCCTGTGTCCAGCCATTGACCTGAGGCGCCACCAGGGCACCGGTGTTTTGCGACAGGCCACGCATGGTGACGCGGTGGATGGTATCGATGTCAATGGCCTGGTACAGCGCCTTGCGCACCTTGACATCCTTGAGGGGGTTTTTGCCTTTCACATTGGAGCCTGGCAATTCCTCACGGTGCTGGTCCATGCCTAAGAAGATGGTGCGGTTTTCGATGCCGTCCACCACTTTCAGATTGGCGTTGTTGCGCATGCGGCCCAAGTCTTGCGGGCTGGGATCCAGGATGAAGTCGATTTCACCCGACAGCAAAGCCGCAGCACGGGTGGCTTCGTTCTTGATGGGGGTGTAAATGATTTCGGTCACGTTGGTTGGCGCATTGGCCCAACCCCACCACAGCGGGTTTTTCACCAGAACCAGCCTTTGGTCGGGTTGCCACTCCTTGACCATGAAGGGGCCACTGCCCATGGCGTTGCGGTGGGCAAAGTTTTCTTCTTTGGAGCGGATGTCCTTGGGCTCCATGGACTTGTTCTTTTCGGCCCACGCCCGGCTCATGATGCGCAATTCGGTCAACTGGTTGATCAGCACCGGGTTGGGTCCACTGAGCATGATGTCGACGGTGTTGGCGTCCACCTTGACGACCCGGCTGATGCCTTGCGCATAGATGTTGAAGTTGGAGGTTTTGGCGCGGGCGCGTTCCAGCGAAAACACCACGTCATCGGCCGTCAAATCGGAGCCATCGCTGAACTTGACGCCTTTGCGCAGATTGAACCGGTGCTGTGTGGGCGTCACCTCGCGCCAGGATGTGGCCAGACGCGGTTCGATCTTGAAGGTTTTGCTGTTGTAGTACAGCAGGGAGTCAAAAATGGCGGCATGCACTCCGTTGCCCAAGGCGTTGTTTTGCGAGTGGATGTCGAGGGTGGGAATGTCACTGGCACTGGTCCACTTGAAGGGTTTGGCATGTGCCAGGCCCACCGTGAGACATCCGGCCAGAACCAGGGAAGCCGTCAAAACACCAGACATGACATTGCGTTGGGTCATCTTCTTCATGCATTCACCTCTTTGTGAAAGTTGCCAAAGAGATCAATATGCAACAAAAAAGCCTCTGCAGACAGAGGGAATTCCCCCAAACACGCTGTCGCGCACAGGACGGTCGTGCTCAGTCCAGGCGCACGTGGCCGTACCAGGCCCGCGTGGTGCTGCGGGTGTTGTCGGTGTCGGTCATGAGGGCCACACCGACCAACGCGCCAGGGGTTTCGCCAAAGGCTTTTTCAAAGTCGGCCCGGATATGGCGCGAATAGCTCAGCCATTCGCCCACGCGTGCGGTACCGGATTCGACAGCCAGTTTGCGGATACGGTCGGTGCGCGGGTTGACGATGACCGACTCGGGCGGACATTGGTTACACCATACGTACATCAAGGTGGCGTAAGGCAGGTGTTCGCCCGTCAAGCTGTGGGTCAGCTCGCTCAGCATGGCGTTTTTGGGCGTGAATTGCTGACGGTCGCCATCGAACACCAAAATCAGGCGCACCGGAGAGTCTTCGGTATCTCGCTGCAGCATGTCGGCGCCGGGTATCAACCGCTCCACCCGCCAGTCAAAAGACACGCGCCCCAACTGCTCTGGCGCAATGTGTAAACGCTGGCGCAACATGCTGGCCGATGAGTCGGCTTGCGCTTGCAGTGCATAACCTTGGGGCTGGCGCTCCAGCCTGTAGGCGGTGCGCAATTTGCCGGGCAAGACCATCTTCTCCCATTGAGACTTGTCTTTGGCGCTGAAATGCAAAGGCAATTGCTGCAAGGGTGGCGGGATTGGGGCGGAAGACGCCTGCTGCGTTGGTGTGATCACCGCGCAACCCGACAAGCCCCAACACAGACTCACCACCGATAACAATGCTGCGGGTGTGGACGCTGAGGTGCGGTTTATCATGCTGCTTTTTTCAATCTGACCAAAGAGACAAGATGTTAAATCGCCGCCACCTGATGCAAGCTGCCCTTTTGTCCGCAGGGGCATTGAACACCGCTTGGGCGCAGAGCAGTTTTCCCTCCAAGCCCATGCGCATCGTGGTGCCTTTTGGGGCTGGTGGCGTGGCCGACTTGACGGTGCGGGCCGTGGCCCAGCAACTCTCGGTCAACCTGGGCCAGCCTGTGGTGATCGACAACCGCCCTGGCGCGGGCGGCATCGTGGCGGCCGAACAGGTGGTCCGCGCAGAGCCCGATGGCCATACCTTGCTGCTCATGTCCAATGGCACGGCTGTGAGTGCAGGCTTGTTCAAGGCCTTGCCCTTCAACCCCCGTACCGACTTTGCGCCGGTGTCCTTGTTGGGT
>CANHUM010000194.1 GCA_947463845.1 Comamonadaceae bacterium | reverse complement strand
TCCAATTACCTGGTCAGCGGCAAAACGCCGGGCCGTGCAGGCAACGCACACCAGAACATCGTGCCCTACCAGGTGTTTGAAGTCATGGCCGCGCCGGGCGCTGCGCCCGGCAGCCGGGACCACCTGATCCTGGCGGTGGGCAACGATGGACAGTTTGCCAAATTCTGCAGCGTGGCCGGCTGCCCTGATCTGGCGCAGGACCCGCGCTACACCCAAAATACCAACCGGGTCCTCCACCGCGACACCCTGGTGCCCTTGCTGGAGGGCATCCTGAAGACCCGCACCAAAGCCGACTGGTTGGCGGCTCTCGAAGCGGCCAAAGTACCCTGCGGAGCGATCAACACCTTGAGCGAGGTCTTTGTGGACCCCCAAATCCAGGCCCGTGGCATGGTGCAGCAATGGCAGCACCCGATCAAGCCCGACCTGAAACTGGTGGCCAGCCCGATGAAGTTGAGCCGCACCCCTGTGCGCCAAGACTTTCCGCCACCCATGCTGGGCCAGCACACCGCCGAGGTGCTCCATGAGGTTCTGGGCTTGAACGCTGAACAACAAGGGGCGTTGCGGGGCAAAGGCATCATTTGAAGTCCCCTGCACTTCATTGGCCAATTGGCCACTGGGCTTGCCAGACCTTTTAAACTCTGCAGATGATCCAGAACCAACGCATTTCTCGGCACTTGCCGTCACCCAGCCGTCGCTTGTTGAATGGGGGGGTTGCATTGGCGCTTGGCCTGGCTTTGCTGGGGTGTGCCAACGAACGCGCGCCGGAATCGGCGTTCGTGTTGCTGGATGGCAGCACCGTGACTTCTCGGCAGCTGCAGGGCAAGGTCACTTTGGTCAATTTTTGGGCCACGAGTTGCACCTCGTGCGTGGCGGAAATGCCCGACTTGGTGGCCACCTACAACAAGTACAAAGATCGGGGCTATGAGACCATCGCAGTTGCGATGCGTTACGACCCACCCAGTTATGTGGTGAACTTCGCTCAAACCCGTCAATTACCATTCAAGGTCGCCATCGACAACACGGGCGTGGTGGCCAAGGATTGGGGGGATGTGAAGTTGACACCCACCACTTTCCTGGTCAACAAGCGCGGTGAAATCATCAAGCGTTTTGTGGGCACGCCCAACTTTGTTGAGCTGCACCAACTGATTGACAAGCTGCTGGCCGAGTCCTGAGTCCGAGCGATTCAGGTCTCAACCTGAATCGCCGGACAGATCGCCCTCAATCCTTGCGGAAGGCGTCGTGGCAGGCCTTGCATGAGGCTGCAGCCGGCCCAAAGGCCACTTTCAGGGCGTCGATATTGCCTGCTTTGGCGGCTGTATTGAGCTTCACGATCTCGGCCTGCATTTTGTCAGCCGCATCTTTGTACTTGGCCGATTCTTTCCAGATCTCGGGTTTGGCTCGCGTGTCACCCTTGTCGGTGCCTTCGCCAAAAGCGGCCCATGGCAGTTTGGCCATGACCGCTACGACCTCGGCATTGTCAAGGGCGGCCTTGGCGTCGTAAGGTACCCGGCCATTGGCCATGGCACCCAAACGACCGAAATGCGCAGCCATGACATTGAAGCTGGCCTTTCGGTATTTGATGGCGTCTTCCGGCTTGGCGAACTGCGCTTGGGCGGGCATGGCGCAGGCAATGGCCAATAAGGTCGCGATGGTGCTCAATGTTTGTTTCATGTTTGACTCCGATCAGTTGAAACAGCTGCACAATGTTTATGCTGGTTCAGTTTCGCATATTTTCGTTTTCTTTGCACCTCTGAAAGTGTTTATGGTCACAGTACGTGTTTGGGATCTGCCCACCCGACTTTTTCATTGGGCATTGGCTGCGTGTGTGTTGGGCTTGTTCGTGACAGCAGAGCTGGGTGGCAACGCCATGGTGTGGCACTTTCGTCTGGGTTTCACCGTTTTGTCGCTGCTCCTTTTTCGGGTGATATGGGGGATCATCGGCGGTCATTGGTCACGCTGGCGCCAATTGTCACTTCGCCCCGAACAGGTCCTCGCCTACTTGCGGGGGCGCTGGTCACCAGACCGGTGGGCTGGTCACAACCCCATGGGGTCCTGGTCGGTGGTGGGCTTGTTGCTCATGTTGACCTTTCAAGTCACCTCGGGCCTGATCAGTGACGATGAAATTGCGAACACGGGTCCGCTGTCTTTTCTGGTTCCAGGTCGCTGGGTCAGCTGGGCAACCACTTGGCACAAGGACTGGGGGCAGTCGATCATTGTGCTGCTCGTGGTATTGCACCTGGGTGCCTTGGCTTGGTACCACTTCAAAAAGAAGCACACCTTGGTGCCCGCCATGGTGCATGGGGACAAGCTCCTGCCCGAAGGGGTGATTCCTTCGCGCGACCAGGCTTTTCAACGCCTGTTGGCACTCGGGGTGTTTTTGCTTTGTGCTTTGGCGGTCTATCTTTTGGTCTCCATCAGCCCTTGACTGAGGCGATACACTCGGGTTTTGACTTCGGATGATGCCCTTGTCCCCGTCTGCTCCATGGCCTTCGATCTTGATGCGCGCCCCTGCCGGGCATGCGGATTGGGCGCTGACCCGTGAGATCTTTCTGGAATACGCCTCCACCCTGCAAGTGGATTTGTGTTTTCAGGATTTTGAGGAAGAACTGGCTGACTTGCCTGGCGAGTACAGTGCACCCCGCGGCGCGTTGCTGTTGGCTTGGGTGGATGGTCAGCTGGCAGGTTGTTGTGCTTTGCGGCCCCTGGATTCGTCAGACTACGCCAATGCGGCAGAAATGAAGCGTCTGTATGTCCGCCAGCCGTTTCGAGGGCTGGGGTTGGGCCGCATGCTGACGGAAGGCATTCTGGATGCTGCCCGACATGCCCATTACAGCTGCGTTCTGCTGGACACCCTCGATGACATGGAATCTGCACGCGCCTTGTACGAAGACCTGGGCTTTACCGAGATTCCCCCGTACTATCACAACCCCTACGCTGGCGCCCACTATCTGAAGGTTGACCTGAACTGATCAGTGTCCGATTCCATGAAAAAAGGGACCCCAGGGTCCCTTTTGACTGCATTGAGCGGGCTCAGCCTTTGGCTTGGGCCAGCATGGTCGCAGCATCGCTCACTTCAAATTTGCCAGGGCCTTCGACGTTCAACGAGGTGACCACACCATCCTTGACCAACATCGAGTAACGGTTGCTGCGCAAGCCCATGCCGCGTGCTGTCAAATCCAGTGTCAAGCCTGTGGCTTTGCTGAATTCGGCACTGCCATCGCCCAGCATGCGCACTTTTGAGCCGGTTTTCTGGTCACGCGCCCATGCACCCATCACGAAAGCATCGTTCACACTGACGCACCAGATTTCGTCAACGCCAGCGGCCTTCAAGGCATCGTGGTGTTCGACATAGCCCGGCACATGTTTGGCCGAGCAGGTGGGTGTGAAGGCACCAGGCAAGGCAAACAGAGCAATGGTTTTGCCAGCGCTTGCTTTGGCGACGTCAACCGGGTTGGGGCCGATGCTGCAACCGTTGCCTTCGACTTCAACAAACTCTGTCAGTGTGGCTGCGGGCAACTTGTCTCCGACTGTGATCATTTGATTCTCCTGTGTGGTGAATGGGCCATGAGGCCGAGTAAAAAAAAACGACCCACCATTGTGGGTCGTTTTCTGAAAGTCTGCAGAAGTCTGGCTTTTGAGCTCAGACGGCAGCAGCCTTCTCAACCAGGCGCGTTGCCACCCAGTTTTTGGTCTTCGAAATCGGACGGCTTTCGGTGATTTCGATGGTATCGCCCAGGAGGTATTGACCGGTCTCGTCGTGTGCGTGGTACTTGCTCGACTTGGCCACGATCTTGCCGTAGAGCGCGTGTTTCACACGACGCTCCACCAGCACGGTCACGGTTTTGGCGCGCTTGTCGCTGACCACCTTGCCAATCAAGGTGCGCTTGAGGGATGTTTTAGCTTCCGTCATGGTCACTCCTTA
>CANHUM010000193.1 GCA_947463845.1 Comamonadaceae bacterium | reverse complement strand
GTGTAATTTCATAACTGCCAGCACGCATCTGTCGTGACTGGCCTGATAAGCGAAACCAGGCATACAGCAAGGTGGGCGAGGTCTGAGCACCGGCATCAGCCACCGCTTGGGCAATGGATTTGGCCGAGGTACCGGGCTCTATCGACAAATCCAGCGTGGCCTGTCGGGTGTCCAAGGGTTGATGAACCCACCAAAAGGCCCCACCCATCAGGCCCGAGCCCACGAGCAACAGGCTGACCAGCCACTTCATCAAGCCTTTGAGCACGGCCAAGTCCTTGTTCGGGTATTGAAAACTTGGAGAAGATGATAATTCAAGGCTTGCAAGACGACCGAGCTTCCCCATGAACACCCCTGCAGATTTCAGCCCTCAACTTCAAACCCTCTTGAATGGCAGCAGCCCCCTGCCCCATTTGGGCGTGATCCAGGCCCAAGGCGAGGATGCGGCGAACTTTTTGCACAACCAGCTCAGCAACGACGTGTTGCTTTTGCCCGTGGGTGAATCACGACTGGCGGCTTTTTGCTCGGCCAAGGGCCGCATGCAGGCCAGTTTTATCCTCGTTAAGACGGCGCCCGACAACGTCTTGCTGGTCTTAAGCCTCGACTTGCTGGCCCAGACCCTCAAGCGGCTGTCCATGTTTGTGCTTCGCGCCAAAGTCAAAATGAGCGACGCCTCCAGCCAATGGCAGCTGCGAGGCCTCCTGGGCGACAGCGCCCGCGCATTGCCAGGCTCTGCGGCACCTTGGCAGACGCTGGTCCATGACGGCGCGCACACCGTGACGCTTTATCCCGCCGTGCTGGGCAACTCACCCATCCAACGCGCTTTGTGGATTGCCCCAGCGGACCATGCACTGCCAGAAGGACCTCCATTGCAATCTGAGGTCTGGCAATGGGCCGAAGTCATGAGTGGCGTGACCTTGGTCAGCCAACCGGTGTTTGAGGCCTTTGTGCCGCAAATGCTCAATTACGAATCAGTGGGCGGCGTGAACTTCAAAAAAGGCTGCTACCCCGGGCAAGAAGTTGTCGCCAGGAGCCAATTCCGCGGCACCCTCAAGCGCCGAACGGCGCTCGTGCACAGCCCAGTGCCCTTAGCCGTCGGTCAAGACGTGTTCACTCCCGAAGACCCTGAACAACCCTGCGCCACCGTGGTGCTTTGTGCCGCGCGGCCGGATGCTCGGGGCTTTGATGCCCTGGTCAGTGGTACGACCGAGAGCATGCCATGGGGTTGGCGCGTGGGCAGCTCAAATGGCGAAGTTCTGGCCATTCTGCCCCTGCCCTACGCTCTGCTGGCGGACATTTGAGTGTCTGAACACGTAGCCTGATCAGAGTCAAAGTTTGCGCACCATCTCGATGTGCGCAATCCCGGCCTCTTCAAAAACTGCGCCATGGGGCTCAAAACCTGAGCGTTTGTAAAAACCCTCGGCGCTGCATTGGGCGTGCAACAACACTTGGGTATCGCCCCGGTGCCCTGCGGCCTCCATCAGGGCGTGCAACACGCGGCGACCCAGGTCACTGCCCCGCATCTGTTTTTTGACGGCCATGCGGCCGATGCGGGCCACACCGGGTGCATGTTGAATGAGGCGGCCGGTGGCCAGGCAAAAGCCCATGCGGTTCAAGGCTACGGCGTGTAAGGCCGTAGCGTCTTCGTGGTCCCATTCCAGCTCAGCGGGCACCTTTTGCTCGTGCACAAAAACTTCGGTGCGCAAGGGGCTGGCCAGATTCTGAAAGTCGTGCCATGAACCGACATGCACTTGCACCATGTCCTCGCCACGCTCAAACCCTTCCAGCATGTCGCGCAGTGCGGTCGGGACGGGCTGGCTTTTTTTGGCCACCGGGTCGGCATACACATAAACCAGTTCGCTGGTGATCAGCAGTTCATCACCGCGGAAAATCGCCCCAGCGAAGGTCATGGACGAGTTGCCCACGCGTTCGCAGCGCATGCACACGTCGAGAAAATCGTCCATCTCGGCACTGGCGTGGTACTCGACGCTGGCCTTTTTGACAAACAGATCGCCGCCCAGCTGGTGCATGGTTTCGGCGTAAGGCATGGCCAACTGCCGCCAGTAATCGGTTACGGCGGTGTCGAAATACATGAGGTAGTGACCGTTGAACACAATCTTTTGCATGTCCACTTCGACCCAGCGTACACGCATTCGGTGGCAAAAACGGAAGTCTTGGCGTTTCATAGATTCAACTTTCGAAAGCATGTTTCAAAGCCCGGCCCGCATCGGCGTGCGCTTTCAGGGCGTCGGGGATGGCGCGCCCCATGGTGATGAAACCGTGGACCACACCCCTGTAGATTTCCAGATCAACCGACACACCCGCCATGCGCAGCGTATCGGCATAGTGCACCCCCTCGTCCACCAAGGGATCGCATTCGGCAAGACCTATCCAGGCGGGGGCCAAACTTGCGTGATCGGGCGCGTTCATTGGAGCAAAGCGCCAATCGTCCCGTTCAGCTTGGTCAATGTAGTTGTCAAAAAACCAGTCCACCGTGGCCTTGTCGAGCATGAAGCCGTCTGCGTACGTGTGGTGTGAAGCGGTGTCTTGGCGCGCAATACAACCGGGGTAAAACAGCAACTGCAAGCGCAGGGGCAGGCCCGCATCACGGGCCATCAAGGTGCAGACTGCGGCCAAGGTGCCGCCAGCACTGTCCCCGCCCACAGCCAAGCGTGTGGTGTCCAGCCCCAGCATGTGGCCGTGTTGATGCAGCCAGTTCAGGGCGTCCCAGCAGTCGTGCACAGCTGTTGGAAAACGGTGCTCGGGGGCCAGTCGGTAATCGAGCGACACCACAGCGCAATGACCATGGCGTGAGAGTTGGCGGCACAGCACGTCGTGTGTGGTCAGACTCCCGACCGTGAACCCACCGCCGTGTATATAGAGCAGCACAGGCAATGCAGCGTTGCTGCGCGGCGCATACAGACGGGCTGGCATGGCGTGGCCATCGCGTGCAGGCAGGGTCATGTCTTCCACGCGGTCCACCTGGGGGGCGGGCTGCAGGTCCAGCATGGGGCTGCCGATGTCATAAAACTCACGTGCCTGCCCGGGCGTCATGGCGGCCATGGGCGGGCGACCTGCGCGGTGCACACGCTCTATCAGGTTGCGCGTGGCGGCATTGAGCAAGGCTCTAGGGTTGGCGTGGTGGCTGCTCATGGGTGGAGGCAATGGGTGTTGTCTGTTTCAGGAGCTGGCAGCTTGGGTAAAAGCTAACAAGGGTGACAGCCCCGGCGTGGCACAAACGCATTCCTGCATCAAAATGGGCTTTGATCGTACAACGCCTTGCCCCGCTGTCCTGTCACTTTCAAAACGGGGCGCCAGATTGGAGTTTTAGCATGTCATTTATCAACTACGTCACTCAGATCCAGATCGACTTTGGCGCCGTGAAGCTGCTGCAGGCCGAATGCGAGCGGGTGGGCATCCGCAAGCCCTTGATCGTGACTGACGCGGGTGTCAAGGCCGCAGGCGTGTTGCAAAAAGCCCTCAACGCATTGCCAGATCTGCCCGTCACCGTGTTTGACCAGACCCCATCCAACCCGACCGAAGCGGCTGTTCGGGCTGCAGCAACCATGTACCGGCAGCATGGTTGCGACGGTCTGATCGCGGTGGGCGGAGGCTCGGCCATTGACTGCGCCAAGGGCGTGGCCATTGCCGTCAGCCACGAAGGCCCGCTCAAAACCTACGCCACCATCGAAGGCGGCTCGCTCAAGATCACCGACCGGGTGGCCCCCATCATCGCGGTGCCCACCACCAGCGGCACCGGCAGCGAAGTGGCCCGGGGCGCAATTTTGATTTTGGACGATGGCCGCAAAGTCGGTTTTCACTCTTGGTTCATCGTGCCCAAAGCTGCCATTTGCGACCCCGAACTCACCTTCGGACTGCCCCCCATCTTGACGGCTGCGACCGGCATGGACGCGGTCGCGCACTGCATGGAAACCTTCATGGCT
>CANHUM010000192.1 GCA_947463845.1 Comamonadaceae bacterium | reverse complement strand
TGGCGCTGTTGGCCATCGACCAGACGTCACCCAGATTGCCGAAAAAGTTACCCACGCCGGTGCGGACCATGCCGGGCAAAACTTTGACATAGAGCTGTGCGGCAGGCTTGAGGGCGATGGTGTCCACCGCATCGTTGAATTGGTAAATGCTGCGGTTCATGGGCTCCCATGGGTCACGCGCATCTGCACTCTTGACGGTGGCACAACCCTGCAAGGCCAAAAGCATGATGGCGGTCAGTACCCTCAGAAAACGATTTTTGAAGGCGTTCATGGCTTTTGCCCTTCGGAGGATTTTTCAGCTTGGTTGAACAGGAACTGGCTGATCAGGTTCTCCAAAATCACCGCCGACTGGGTCGAGCCAATCTTGTCACCCGCCACCAGGTTCTTCTCATCCGCGCCAGGCGACACATCCAGATACTGCTCGCCCAGCAGACCACTGGTCAAAATTTTGAGCGAACTGTCTTGTGGGAAAGCGTGTTGGGACTGCAGGGCCAGCGTCACCTTGGCCTGAAAAGACTCGCCATCAAAAGCAATGCTTTTGACACGGCCCACCACCACACCCGCACTCTTGACGGCCGCACCCGGCTTGAGACCACCAATGTTGTCGAACTTGGCCGTGACCTCATAGTCCTGGCTGAAACTCCAAGTCAGCAAGTTGGCCGCCTTGAGCGCCAAGAAGAGCACGGCCACCGCGCCGAGCAAGACAAACAAACCCACCCACACGTCATTTTTTGAACGTTGCATGCCGTCCTCCTCAAATGCTGAACATCATCGCGGTCAGGATGAAGTCCAGACCCAACACCGACAAAGATGAAACCACCACGCTGCGGGTCGTGGCACTGGCCACGCCTTCAGGGGTGGGCTTGGCCACATAGCCTTGGAGCAAGGCGATGAAGGTCACGGCCACCCCAAACACCACGCTTTTGATGATGCCGTTGCCCACGTCCTTGAACACATCGACGCCGCCCTGCATCTGGCTCCAGAAGGACCCTGCATCCACACCAATCAGCAGGACACCCACCACATAGCCGCCCAGAATACCTACCGCGCTGAACACCGCAGCCAGCAAGGGCAAAGCGATGATGCCACCCCAAAAGCGCGGGGCCAAAATGCGTTGCAGCGGGTCCACCGCCATCATTTCCAGGGCGGTGAGTTGCTCACCCGCACGCATCAGGCCGATCTCGGCCGTGAGCGATGCCCCGGCGCGACCCGCAAACAGCAAAGCGGCCACCACCGGACCCAGCTCACGCACCAAACTCAGGGCCACGAGCAAACCCAGCGCCTCGGCAGAACCATAACGCTGCAAGGTGTAGTACCCCTGCAACCCCAGCACAAAGCCCACAAACAAGCCAGAGACAGTGATGATGGCCAGCGAGTAATTGCCCAGAAAATGCACCTGGTCGCGCACCAAGGCAAAGCGCTTGAGGGCAGCACCCGACATACCCCACAACTTGAAAAACAAACGCGCGGCAAAACCCCAATCGGCCAGCAGCTGTCGCGTGATGGCGCCCAAAGCACCCAGCATGGTGGTGATCATGCTGGCCTCCGGTCATAGTCTTGGACGGCCGTGGGGGCCGGGTAATGGAAAGGCACCGGGCCATCGCTCAAAGCATGGACAAACTGATGAATCAGCGGATCGGTGCTGGCCCGCAGCGCTGCAGGTGTCCCTTGGCCAGCCACGCCACCGTTGGCCAGAATGACCACATGGTCCGCGATTTCGAAAGTTTCATTCACATCGTGCGACACCACCACGCTGGTAATGCCCAGGCTGTCGTTCAGGCGGCGAATCAACCTTGCCGCCGTGCCTAAAGAAATCGGATCCAACCCTGCAAAGGGCTCGTCGTACATGATCAGGTCGGGGTCGAGTGCAATGGCCCGGGCCAAGGCCACGCGGCGGCTCATACCTCCGGAAATTTCAGAGGGCTTGAGGTCGCGCGCGCCGCGCAAGCCCACCGCATCGAGCTTCATGAGCACAATGTCGCGGATCAGGTCTTCGGACAAACGGGTGTGTTCGCGCAATGGAAAAGCCACGTTGTCGAACACACTCATGTCGGTGAACAGCGCACCGAACTGGAACAGCATGCCCATGCGCCGGCGCGCCGCATACAACTCGGCCTGCCCCATGGGGGTGATGTCGTCACCATCAAACAGCAACTGACCCGCACTGGCCCTGATTTGTCCGCCAATGAGCCGCAGCACCGTGGTCTTGCCCCCCCCCGAAACGCCCATCAAGGCCGTGACTTGTCCTCGCGGCACATTGAAGCTCAAGTTCTTCAAGATGACACGGTCGCCGTACCCGAAAGTCAGGTCGCGCAGTTCAACAAGTGGCGTCGGTGTGGTGCTGGCGTTCATGAAAAAACAAAAGCCGGAAAGTCCGGCTCTTGCGATGGTAGAGGTTCCCGGTCAGGCATGTGCAAACCTGGAAATCACAGGGATTTTACCTAGAACCAATGTACCTCATCGGGGCAGGTCACTGCTGCCCATCAGGAACTCGTCCACCGCGCGAGCGGCTTGTCGGCCTTCGCGGATGGCCCAGACCACCAGCGACTGCCCTCTGCGCATGTCGCCTGCAGCAAACACCTTGGGCACGTTGGTGGCATAGCCGCCTGTGAAATCGGTGCTGGCTTTGGCGTTGCCCCGGGCGTCCTTGTCGATGCCAAAGGCATCGAGCACGGTGCCGACCGGATTGGTGAAGCCCATGGCCAGCAGAACCAGGTCGGCCTTGTATTCCTTCTCAGTGCCAGGCACTTCGACCATCTTGCCGTCCTTGAACTCGACATGCACGGTTTTCAGGCCCGTGAGCTTGCCTTTTTCACCGATGAACTCTTTGGTTGAGATGGCGAACTCGCGTTGCAGCAGGCCTTTTTCGGCGCTCTCGTCGTGGCTGGAGCTGGTGCGCAACTTCATGGGCCAATAAGGCCAAATCAGGGGCTTGTTTTCCTTTTCGGGGGGCTCAGGCATCACCTCGAACTGGGTCACGCTGACAGCACCATGGCGTGTGCTGGTGCCCACACAGTCGCTGCCGGTGTCGCCGCCGCCAATCACGATGACGTTCTTGCCGTCAGCACGCAGTTGGCCTTTGAGTTTGTCGCCCGCATTCACCTTGTTTTGCTGCGGCAGGAACTCCATTGCGAAATGGATGCCCTCCAAGTCGCGACCAGGCACAGGCAAATCGCGCGACTGCTCGGAGCCACCCGTCAACAACACGGCATCGAAGTCTTTCTTGAGCTGCTCGGCACTGATGGTTTCCTTGGCCCAGTTGGTGACCTTGGAATCTTTGGGCCATTCGCCCACCAGCACGCTGGTGCGGATCTTCACGCCTTCGGCTTCGAGCTGCTTGACACGGCGGTCGATGTGCGACTTTTCCATCTTGAAGTCGGGGATGCCGTAGCGCAGCAAGCCACCCACACGATCGTTCTTCTCGAACAAGGACACGTCATGACCGGCTCGCGCCAGCTGCTGCGCAGCAGCCAAGCCTGCAGGGCCGGCGCCAATGATGGCCACAGTCTTGCCGGTCTTGACTTTGGCAGGACGGGGCGTGACCCAGCCCTCAGACCAGGCGCGGTCAATGATGGCGTGCTCGATGGACTTGATGCCCACCGCGTCGTCATTAAAGTTGACCACGCACGCTGCTTCGCAAGGCGCTGGGCAGATGCGGCCGGTGAACTCGGGGAAGTTGTTGGTGCTGTGCAGCACCTCGATCGCATTCTTCCAGTCACCCTGGTACACCAGGTCGTTGAAGTCCGGGATGATGTTGTTGACCGGGCAGCCGTTGTTGCAAAACGGTGTGCCGCAATCCATGCAGCGGGCCGCTTGGGTTTTGGACTGCTCATCGGTCAAGCCGATCACGAACTCGTTGTAATTCTTCAAGCGTTCGACGACGGGTTTGTAGCCCTCTTCGATGCGCTCAAACTCCATGAAACCTGTGATTTTTCCCATGATGTTTCCTTCGATTCTTGACGT
>CANHUM010000191.1 GCA_947463845.1 Comamonadaceae bacterium | reverse complement strand
GTTGCGGTGGCCGAAGATGAACGGGGCCATCTTGGGGTTCCAGAAGCGGGTTTGGTGACCAAAGTGGACACCGGCTTCCAGCATTTCGCGCATGGTAACGGACATAAAAATACTCCAAAGGTTAGGTCTAAAATCCGGTCCACTGATCACGTGCAGCCAAATGACTGCGCGAGACACCTTGTCGGGACGGATTCGCGGATGAACTTCACTGGGCCTGACAACCAACTGGGCGTCATGTGAGACATGACACGCAAAAGACAGCTGCAGCGTTCAGCAAAGCCTTAGGATTATAGCACCCAGACACTGCGCCAAGCGCCCTCCCCCATGAAAGCAGACCTGATCGCCACCCGGCAAGCCATACGGGCTGGAACCAGCCACCCGCTGGCCGTTGCCGAAGCCTGTCTGTCGGTCGCGCAAAGCCCGGTTTGTGCCCACACCTTCATGCAGCTGACGCCCGAGGCGCTGCAGCACGCAGCCCTTGAACCCCAGGTGGCTCAAAGCCCGCTGGCGGGCCTGGCGGTGTCCATCAAGGACTTGTTTGATGTTCATGGCCAGATCACCCAGGCCGGCTCGGTGGTGCTGAAAAACCAGGCTCCTGCTCGGGCGGACAGCGTGGCGGTGGCGCGTTTGCGGGCGGCAGGCGCGGGCCTCATCGGACGCACCCACATGGTCGAATTTGCATTTTCGGGCGTGGGCACCAACCCCCACTACGGCACGCCCGCCGCCTGGGACGGACTCTACGACCGGGCCGTTGGCGCACCCGGTCAGCCCCATGTGCCCGGCGGCTCCAGCTCGGGCGCTGCGGTGTCGGTGGCCACGGGCGCCGCCTTCATCGGGCTGGGCTCGGACACTGGCGGCTCCATCCGCGTGCCAGCAGCCCTGAACGGCATCGTGGGCTTCAAAAGCACGGCGCGGCGTGTCCCCACCCAGGGCGCTTACCCGCTGTCCATCAGCCTGGACACCGTCTGCGCCATGACGCGCAGCGTGCGCGACACGATTTTGGCCCACGAAGTGATGTCGGCCAGACAAGTCCCCCGGGGGCAACGCCCCCTGGCCGACTACCGTCTGGCCGTGGTGCGCAGCCTCATGCAAGACGGCATGGACCCGGTCGTGACCCAGACTTTTGAGCGCAGCCTCAAAACCTTGCGCTCGGCTGGGGCACGCATCGACGAGATTTCGCTCAGCGAGCTCAACGAGCTGGCCCCGATGATGAACACCGGCGGCTTCAGCCCGGCCGAGGGCTTTGCCTGGCACCGCGAGAGGATCGAGCGCGAAAACGAGCGCTACGACCCCCGCGTTTTACAGCGGCTGATGCGCGGCAGCAGCATGAAAGCCCATGAGTACATGGACCTGGTGCAGGCGCGTCAAAGCTGGATTGCCCGGGTCGAAGCGGCGCTGGTCGGTTACGACGCCGTGCTCTCACCCACCACCCCCATCACGGCGCCGACCATTGGCCAAGTTGCCCCGGGGGCCGAGCGAGACGCCGAATTTTTCCGGGTCAACGGCCTGCTGCTGCGCAACACCCGCGCCGTGAACACCCTGGACGGCTGCGGCATCTCCCTGCCCTGTCACGCCCCGGGCGAGTTACCCGTAGGCCTGATGGCCTGGCACGCGGCCATGCACGACGACACCATTTTGCAGCTGGCCTTGCTGCTCGAACCCCTGCTGCAAAGCCACTGACCCCATGCAGCCTCTGCACCGCTCACACGCCTGGCCCATCCTGAGGCCTGAAGGTGTGCGGCAGCTGGAGCCCCTGTTGCAGGCGCTCAGCCCCACACCGCTCATGCAGAGCGCGGGTCTTGCGTGTGCCCGACTGGCCTTGGCCGCTGCACCGCACGCCCGGCGCATCTGGGTGGCCGCAGGACCGGGGAACAACGGTGGCGACGGCCTGGAAGCCGCACTGCACCTGCACCAATGGGGCAAAGAAGTGGTGGTCAGCCTCTTGGCTGAGCCAGCACACAGCCCGGCCGACGCCCAAGCGGCATTGCAACGGGCGCATCAAGCGGGCGTTCGCATCCAAGCCGATGTGCCCCATGCCTGGCTGCAACAGCTGGATGCGCAAGATCTGTGCATCGATGCCCTGCTCGGCATCGGGGCCAGCCGCCCCTTGGCCCCCGAACTTCGGGCGTGCGTACAAGCCCTCAACCACAGCGCGGCCAAGGTGCTGGCCATCGATGTGCCCACGGGCCTGCACCCGCAGTCAGGCCAATGGCTGGGCTGCGAAAACGCCGATACCGTGGCGGTGCAGGCCACTCACACCCTGAGCATCATGGCCATCCAGGCCGGCTTGCTCATGGGGCATGGGCGCGACGCCAGTGGCCAGATCTGGCTGGAAGACCTGGGCTACCCAGCCAGCCCGCAACGCGTGCAGCCTTTGGCGTGGCTCAACGCCCCAGTGGCAGCCACGCCAAAGCGTCACGCCAGCCACAAAGGCAGCCATGGCGACGTCGCCGTGATTGGCGGAGAAAGCATGGGCACGCACGGCATGGGCATGACGGGCGCCGCCATCTTGGCCGCCACAGCCGCCCTGCACGCGGGTGCCGGACGGGTCATTTTGAGCCTGCTGTCGGGCCAGGCCAGCGACAGCGCGCCACCCGACATGATGCAGCGCCCATTCGATCAACTGCCGCTGGAAAAACTGCACGTGGTCTGCGGCTGCGGTGGTGGCACGGCCGTGCAAGCTGTCATGTCCAACGTGCTGGAGCGCAGTGCATGTTTGGTGCTGGACGCCGACGGCCTCAATGCCGTGGCACAAGACACCCGACTGCAAAACAGGCTGCGCCAGCGCGGACAAAAGCATGAACGGCCACATCCCACCGTCCTCACCCCCCACCCCCTGGAAGCGGCCAGGCTGCTGGGCTGCAGCACGGCCCAAGTGCAAAACGACCGGCTCCAATGCGCCCTGGCACTGGCAGACCGCTACCAATGCGGCGTGGTCCTGAAAGGCTCGGGCACCGTGATCGCCGCGCCCGCACAAACACCCCGCATCAACACCAGTGGCAACGGCCGCCTGGCCATTGGCGGCACCGGCGATGTCCTGGCGGGCCTGATCGGCGCCCGCATGGCGCAAGGCCTGGGCGCCTTCGATGCCGCGTGCGCAGCTGTGGCGCTGCATGGTCAGCTGGCAGACCATTGGCCCGAAGACCGAGCCCTCACCGCCAGCCGGTTGGCGGCGCAGCTGACCTGATCTGGCCAGCGATACCGCCAGACCATACCGCCCCTGCAGCGATGGTCGGCTCAGAACGTCCCGCTTCCAGCACGCAGCCGCTGGCCTTGGATGCGTCGGCCTGAACACCTCACAGCACCGCCACAAACAAGCGATGACCCCCGTCATTGTCAAAGATAGCGCCCGCCCTTAAATCGACGCCGGTATAGCCCCCGATCGCGGGCGCAGCCGTCCAAAAAAGCGTGCCTGCCCAGCCAGTAGGGAGATTATTTTCTCCAGGGGCGGCAGTCGCGGCGATGGTGTTGGTGATGGGCTGCACCGCACCGACAGTGTTGCCGCCGTTGCTGCCCGTGCCGCCAAAGTTCGCTGCATACAAGGCCAAAGCCTCTTGCAGGCTGGGCAGGCGGCTGGTGTTGGAGCCCCAAGCGGTGTGGTTTCCTGCGTGGCTGTTGGCCGCTGACCAGAGACCTGTCGTCGGGGACTCGGCTATTGGCGGGGTCTCGGCGATTTGAAATTCCCAGACCTGCGCGCTGATGGCCGTGACAAATCCCATCTGCGTGTTGCCCGTGGTCGCTGTCGTGCCCAAGGCCAAGCCTGTGGTGTTGTAGTAGTCGAAATCCCCATTAGAGCCGTCTCTGTCTAAGGGATTGATATTGGGGTTGTCGCTCGAGTCATTAAGGTCAATCATTGTCCATATACCGTTACCGGAGGCATCGGGGTCGCTGTAGTGATAGACGAAGACATTGCCACTGGGCCTGTCCAGGACAGAGTAGTTTTGGCTCACCAGCCCGGTATCTG
>CANHUM010000190.1 GCA_947463845.1 Comamonadaceae bacterium | reverse complement strand
GTGCCTGTTCGTAGGCGCCAAAGTCGAGCAAGCTGCCATCGGCC
Source organism: Comamonadaceae bacterium (assembly GCA_947463845.1). GTDB lineage: Bacteria > Pseudomonadota > Gammaproteobacteria > Burkholderiales > Burkholderiaceae_C > Limnohabitans_A. The sequence goes on along the minus strand of CANHUM010000190.1, from coordinate 3,927 downwards.
AGCCAGGCTTGGGCACCCAGCACGTTGTGCACCATGTTGCCGTAGGCAAACGAGCGGCTGCCACACGAGTGGTTGCCCGCCATGCCGCCGAGCGTGGCCTGGGCGCTGGTGGACACGTCCACCGGGTACCACAAGCCGTGGGATTTGAGGGCAGCGTTCAGGTGGTCCAGCACCAGCCCTGGCTCCACCGTGGCGGTGCGTTGCTCCGGGTCCACCGCAAGCATCTTGCGCATGTATTTGGAATGGTCAATGACCAGACCCGCGCCTACGGTTTGGCCACACTGGCTGGTGCCGCCGCCACGCGGCACGATGGGCACGCCCAGGTCCCGGCAAATGTCCAAGGCCACGCGCACATCGTCCGCATCACGCGGCACAAAAACGCCCAAGGGCATGACCTGGTAGATGGAAGCGTCGGTGGCATAACGCCCCCGGTCGGCCGCAGAAAACAAGACTTCACCCTGGGTGTCCGAGCGCAGTCGCTTGACCAGTAAACCGGCCACCTCGTTGCTGCTGCTGGCCACCGCTTCGTAGCTTCGCTCGGGGGATGTGGTTGACACATGGATGGGCAAAGGGGCGTTCATGCGGCGTGTCCTTCTGTGACGGTGGCCCCGGCCGCGCTGTGGGCGTTGCGCAGCTGATCGATCACCACGTTGCGTTTGTTGTCCAGGTGGTGCATCAGCACCTGTCGCAGGGCCGCAGCGTCTCGGGCCTCCAGCGCCTGCACCATGGCAATGTGCTCGTCCACGGCACGTTGCCATTTGTCACCGTCCTGGTTGGAGCGAAAACGCAGCGCCTGCAAGCGGGCGTTGACCTGGTTGTAGGTCGCGGTCAGCACCGGGTTCTTGGCCGCGGCATTGAAGCTGCGGTGGATGGCGGCGTTGACCTGGTAGTAGGCCGAGAGGTCACGACGTGTGTAGGCGGCCAGCATCTCGTAGTGCAAGGCCTTGATCTCGCTCAGTTCCGCCTCGGTCACACGTTGGGCCGCCAGCTCGCCGGACAGGCCCTCCAGACCAGCCATCACCTCGAAAGTGTGGCGCACATCGGCCTCGCTCAGTTGTACCGCGACCGATCCTCGGTTGGGTAAGAGTTCCACCAAGCCTTCAGCCGCCAGCATCTTGATGGCCTCGCGCAGCGGGGTGCGCGAGATGTTCAGCTCTTCACAAAGGGTCCGTTCGTTGAGTTTGCCGCCGGGCGGGAGCACGCCTTCCACCAGCATCTGACGCAGGCGCTGCGCCACTTGTTCGTGCAAAACGGGGCGGGCAATCGACAGATTTTCAGAGGCCATGATTTGACTTTTGAATGCAAAAAATATGGATTCCAAAGCTCATTCTAGGGCAAACACGGTTGACAAATGTATTTTGCATACAAAAAATAAGCGCGATCAGAAAGGCGTTTACAGCACATGCTCACCACCAACTTCCACCCTACCGGTCGCCACTTCCTGCAAATTCCGGGTCCGTCTCCCGTACCCGACCGCGTCTTACGGGCCATCAGTTCACCCACCATCGACCACCGTGGCCCCGAATTCGGCGCACTGGGTTTGAAGGTGTTGGCCGACATTCAAAAGATATTCAAAACCCGCCACCCGGTCATGATCTATCCCGCCTCAGGCACAGGGGCGTGGGAGGCCGCGCTCAGCAACGTGCTCAAGGTTGGCGACCATGTGCTGATGTACGAGACTGGCCACTTTGCATTTTTGTGGAACAAGCTGGCCAAGCAGTTGGGACTGAACACCGAAGTCTTGAGTTTGCCCGGCGTTGAAGGCTGGCGCCAGGGCGTGCAAGCCGACCTGATCGAGCAACGCCTGAAGGCCGACACCCATCACAGCATTCAGGCGGTGTGCGTGGTGCACAACGAAACTTCTACTGGCGTGACCAGCGACATCGCCGCTGTACGCCGTGCCATCGATGCGGCCAAACACCCGGCCTTGCTGCTGGTCGATTCCATCTCGGGCTTGGCGGCAGCCGACTACCGGCACGATGAATGGGGCGTGGATGTGACCATCAGCGGTTCACAAAAAGGCCTGATGCTGCCACCGGGCATCAGCTTCAACGCCCTGTCTCCCCGCGCCATCGAAGCCAGCCAAAAAGGCGGTATGGCCCGCAGCTACTGGGCCTGGGGCGAGATGATCGAGATGAACAAAAACGGTTATTGGCCGTCAACCCCCAACACCAATTTGCTTTATGGCCTGAGCGAGGCGTGCGACATGCTGCTGGCTGAAGGGTTGGACGCGGTGTTTGCCCGCCACCAGCGCTGGGCCGCTGGCGTGCGCGCTGCGGTGAAGGCCTGGGGCCTGCCCATCCAGTGCGCAGACCCGGCGGTCTATTCGCCCATCCTGACCGGCGTCATGACCCCCGAAGGCGTGGATGCCGACGCTGTGCGCAAAGTCATCCATGAGCGTTTTGACTGCTCATTGGGCACGGGCCTGGGCAAAGTCAAAGGCCGCATGTTCCGCATTGGCCACTTGGGCGACAGCAACGACTTGACCCTGATCGCCACCGTGGCGGGCTGCGAAATGGGTCTGAAACTGTCGGGCGTGTCGCTGCAAGGCAGCGGCGTGCAGGCCATCATGGACCATTTCTGCGCGCATCCGGCTGCATGAGCCGTTGAGCGGCCAGCGCAAGGGCTGGCCGCCCTTGGTTCGGTCAAACCCGCTCGGTCACCCAAGCCTGCACGCTGGCCATGGCAGCGGGCAATGCAGCGGGGTTGGAGCCACCGGCCATGGCCATGTCGGGCTTGCCACCGCCTTTGCCGCCCACCTGGCTGGCCACAAAGCTGGCCAACTCGCCGGCCTTGACTTTGCCGGTGGTGTCTTGGGTCACGCCTGCGGCGATCTGGACCTTCTCCCCATCCACAGCGGTCAAGACGATCACGGCGGTTTTCATCTTGTCCTTGAGCTTGTCCATGGTGTCGCGCAGGGTCTTGGCATCCGCGCCCTCCAGCTGAGCCACCAAGAGCTGGATGCCCTTGACGTCCACAGCTTTCGTCAGCAGCTCGTCGCCTTGGGCAGAAGCCAGTTTGCCTTTGGCGGCAGCCAGTTCTTTCTCCAGAGCCTTGACCTGGTCGAGCACCTGCGCAATGCGGTTGCTCAGCTCGGCGGGCTGGGCCTTGAGCGCGCCTGCAGCTTGGGTCACGGTGTCTTCGAGCGACTGCAAATAAGCCAGCGCGTTGGCCCCGGTCACGGCTTCGATGCGGCGCACGCCAGCGGCCACGCCGCCCTCGGCCACAATCTTGAACAGGCCAATGTCGCCCGTGGCTTTGACGTGGGTGCCGCCGCACAGTTCGCGGCTCGTGCCAATGTCGAGCACGCGCACGGTTTCGCCGTACTTCTCGCCAAACAGCATCATCGCGCCGGTCTTTTGGGCGCTTTCAATGTCCATGACACGCGCTTGCGCAGCCGCGTTGGCCAGAATTTCGGCGTTCACCTGGGCTTCGATCTGGCGGATCTCGGCATCGGTCACAGGGGCGTTGTGCGCAAAGTCAAAGCGGGTGCGCTCGGCATTCACCAAACTGCCCTTTTGCTGCACATGGCTGCCCAGCACTTCGCGCAGGGCTTTGTGCATCAAATGCGTGGCGCTGTGGTTGCGCACAGTGGCAGCGCGCACGGCCATGTCCACATGGGCCTGCACCGCGTCGCCCACTTTCAGGCTGCCGGATTTCAATTCACCGTGGTGACCAAACACATCGGCCTTGATCTTTAGCGTGTCGGCCACGTTGAACTGACCACCCGCGTTGTGGATCATGCCCTGGTCGCCCACTTGGCCGCCCGACTCCGCGTAGAACGGTGTGGTGTCCAACACGACCACGCCCGCCTGGCCCGCTTTCAGCTCGTTCACGGCATGGCCTTCGGCATACAGGGCCAGCACCTTGGCGTTGGCCGTGAGGTCGTCGTAACCCACAAAGTCGTTGCCCTCGCCAGAATAGTCG
>CANHUM010000189.1 GCA_947463845.1 Comamonadaceae bacterium | reverse complement strand
GGCCAGCACGGTCAGCACCAAAGCGCCCAGATCAGGTGGCATGTGCCAGCCACCGGGCAGCCAGGTCTGCCGTGCAAATACCCCGGCCAAATGCGCGATCACCCCAATGACGGCCGCATGGATGCCTTGCAATGGCCCAGCCAACGAGGGCATCTGACGGGTCGATTCGACCAGCGGACCACCGGCCAGGATGAACACGAAGGAGGGCAAGAAGGTGAACCAGGTGACCACACAAGCCGCCACGATGCCGCCCAAGAGCGGGTGACCGAACAAAGCTTGGCTGTGCCCACCCAGAAAGCCCACAAACGCCACCACCATGATCAAGGGGCCAGGCGTGCTCTCACCCAGAGCCAGTCCATCCATCATTTGCGTCGCCGTCAGCCAGCCGTACTGCACCACGGCAGCTTGGGTGACAAAAGGCAACACCGCGTAGGCGCCGCCAAAGGTCAGCAAGGCTGCTTGGGTGAAAAAACCACCCATCTGCGTCAGCGTGTGCCCCATTCCGAAAAGCAGCGCGATCACGCCCAGGCTCACCACCCACCAACCGACACCCCAAATCAAGGCCCGCAGCAAACGCGGGTGGCTGTATTGGGTGTGCGTTGGCGCAGGCGTGTCCTCGTTCAGCCAGGCGGGGGCCAAATCCAGGGGCTGGTGCGGGGTGGATTTCTGCGTGTCGTCAGGCGTGCGCTTGGGGGCGGTTGTCCCGAAAAGACGACTTCCTTTTGATGGTCGCACCATGCCATAACCGACCACTGCCGCGCACAGGATGATCCATGGGAAGGGCAGGCCCCAGATCATGCCCAGCAAGGACAGCACGGCCAGCGCCCACAACCAGCGTGCCTTCAGGGTGCGCAGGGCCAGTCGATGCGCGGCATGCAACACCAGTGCGGTCACCGCGGGCTTCAGGCCCCACAGCAACGCCTGGCCCCAGGCGTGTTGGCCCCAGGCGGTGTAAGCCCAGCTGAGCAGGATCAAGAGAATCAGGGATGGCAGCACAAACAAGCTGCCTGCCACGATGCCGCCGCGCGTGCCATGCATCAACCACCCGGTGTAGGTGGCCAGCTGCTGCGCTTCGGGGCCCGGCAACAGCATGCAGTAGTTCAGGGCATGCAAAAAGCGTTTCTCAGAGAGCCATCGGCGCCGAACCACCAGCTCTTCATGCATCAGGGCGATTTGCGCAGCGGGGCCACCAAAACTCATGCAACCCAGCCACAGCCAAAACCGTACAGCTTCGGAGAAACTGACCGGCGTTGTAGAACTGCTGTGGCCCTTGGTGGCCCCGGGTGCGGTCATGTCAGGTCGAAGCGTTCACAAAATGCGTGAACAAAATTGGGCGTACCACTCAAAGTCAGGCTCAGGGCCACGCATTGTTGGGCTTGGCGTTCGGGCTGGACCGTCAATTGTCCTGTGCTGGGCACAAAACGAGGCTGGGCCACCAGGGCAGGGGTGCCCTCCTGAAGCCAGGTGATCTGCAGGTCAAAGTCCCAGTTGGCACCATTTTCCAAAGGCCCCGGGCCATGGGTGTCGAATTGATGCGCCCAGACCAACACCTGGACCACTTCCTCCAGCAAAGCCTGGGTGAACTCCGCCGCTGGCTGGGCCAGCGCGTCCCAGCAGACCACGCCCTCGGCATCCTCACTGCGGTCAAATTCCAGAAATTGCAATTTCATGTGGACATTCTCCTCTTGATCCGATTGTCACCGCCCTGCAGACGAGGTCACAGCGGGTCTCTGTTTTGTCGTGGCGGATACCCAGAAACCAATTTTGGGATACAAAAATCGGGTTTTTAATCGAAAAAATGCTTGGAATCGTGGATTTACGATTTTTATGTATACATTGGCGCGGCAAAGCTGGTTTAATTCGGATTTTCCTGATCTCATGCTCGCCATCACTCCTGATCATTTCCCCGGCCAATGGGCTGAAGAGGGCGGTTCGCAATCCGTCAAGGCGCAGCAGCGCCTGCGCGAACTCATTTTGTCGGGTGAATTGTCCGCAGGCACCCGCATCACCGAGTTGGCTTTGGTCGATCGGCTGGGCATGTCGCGCACGCCGATCCGTGCAGCTTTGTTGCGACTGGGGCAAGAAGGTTTGCTCACGGCCCTGCCCCATGGGGGCTATGCCGTCAGCACGTTTTCCGAGTCCGAGGTGGCCGACGCCATCGAACTGCGTGGCACCCTGGAAGGGTTGGCCGCTCGTTTGGCGGCCGAGCGGGGCGTCGACGCGCCCATGCTGAACGATGCCGGCGAGTGTCTGGATCGGATCGATCAACTGTTGCAGCAAGGCCATTTGGACGATGAGGCGTTTTCAAGTTATGTGCGCCTGAATGCTCAATTCCACAAATTGCTGGCGGAGATGGCCGGCAGCACGGTGCTGGCTCGAGAGATCGAGCGGGCGTGCAGTTGGCCATTCGCATCGCCCTCAGGCTTTGTGGGCGTGCAGGCCCATCAGCCGGGTGGGCGTGACGCCTTGTGGGTGGCGCAACACCAGCACCGCCAAGTGTTGCAAGCCATTGTCCAGCGCGAGTCTGCGCGCGCAGAGGCTTTGATGCGCGAGCATTCGCGCATCGCCCGGGATCAATTGGGCCTGGCGCTGCAAAATCCGCAGCCCAAGCTCACGCCCGGTGTTCAACTCATTCGAAAAAAGGGGTAACACATGTTCATCAAAAACACTTGGTATGTGGCCTGCACCGAGGCCGAACTCGAAGCGCTGGGCAGCAAGCCGCTGGGGCGCACCGTCTGCAATGAAAGCATGGTGTTTTTCAAGGGCCCCGACGGGCAAGTGGCTGCCGTGGAAGACTTTTGCCCGCACCGCGGTGCGCCCCTTTCTTTGGGCAAGGTGTGCGAGGGCAAACTGGTGTGTGGCTACCATGGCCTGGAAATGGGCTGCGAAGGGCGGGTTGTGCACATGCCGGGTCAGCGCGTGCGTGGCTTTCCGGCTGTCAAGGCCTATGCCGTTGCGCAGCGCTACGGTTTTGTCTGGGTCTGGCCAGGTGATCAGTCCAAAGCCGATCAGGCGCTGTTGCCCCATTTCGAATTTTTTGACAACCCTGCCTGGGCCTATGGCGGCGGGCTCTACCACGTCAAAGCCGATTACCGCCTGATGATCGACAACCTGATGGACCTCACGCACGAGACCTATGTGCATGCCAACAGCATCGGTCAGCCCGAGATCGACGAAACACCTTGTACCACCTCGGTGGAAGGCGACCAGGTCATTTTGCAGCGCCACATGGCCGGGATTCAGGCTCCACCGTTCTGGCAAATGGCCATGAGCGCCAACGGTCTGGACCCCCAAGCCAAGGTGGACCGCTGGCAAATTTGCCGCTTCACGCCACCGAGTCACATCATGATCGATGTCGGTGTGGCATTGACAGGCAAGGGTGGCTTTGATGCCCCGCCTGAGCACAAGGCCTACAGCGTGGTGGTGGACTTCATCACGCCCGAGACCGAAACCTCACACTGGTACCACTGGGGCATGGCGCGGCAGTTCAAGCCGCACGATGCCGAGCTCACCGTCAAAATCCGCGAGGGTCAGGGCAAGATCTTCAACGAAGACATGGAAATGCTGCAGCTGCAGCAAGCCAACATCAGCCGCTGGCCCGAGCGCAAACTGTTGATGCTCAACATCGATTCAGGCGGTGTGCAGTCGCGCCGCATCATCGACCGTTTTCTGGCCCAAGAACATTCTTCCGAGACCACCGCATGAGCACCCCAGACCCAACCCAAACCCCGATCAATGCCGACGGCAGCTTTGAAGTCCAGCTGCAAAAAAGCGGCCAGACCCTGAAGGTCGGCCCAGCGCAAAGCATCCTCAGCGTTTTACAGGCGGCAGGGCATGAAGTGCCGTTCTCCTGTTCGGAAGGCGTCTGCGGCACCTGCCTGACCCCGGTGATCGCAGGCACACCCGACCACTGGGACATGTTTCTCACCCCCGAGGAGCAAGCAACGAATACGCAGATGTTGATCTGCTGCTCGCGCAGCCAGACG
>CANHUM010000188.1 GCA_947463845.1 Comamonadaceae bacterium | reverse complement strand
TGCGACCCCAAGAGCGACACCACCAGCTTGCTGTTTGGCGGCAAGGCCTGCCCCACCATCATCGAGACCTCATCGCGTCTCAAGCTCTCCGGCCAGGCCGTGAGCATTGGCGACGTGTGCTTCAAGCGCGATGGCGTGTTCGCCATGGAGCTGGGTGGCCCCGAAGTGGGTCGCGGCTGCGGTGGGCGCGGCATCATCCACGGCTTCGAAACACTCGAAAAACTCGGATTCCACGACTGGGGTTTTGACTACGTGTTGCTCGACTTTTTGGGCGACGTGGTCTGCGGCGGCTTTGGCCTGCCCATTGCCCGCGACATGTGCCAAAAGGTCATCGTGGTGGCCAGCAATGACTTGCAGTCGCTGTACGTGGCCAACAACGTGTGCAGTGCGGTGGAGTACTTCCGCAAGCTCGGCGGTAACGTGGGTGTGGCCGGCATGGTCATCAACAAGGACGATGGCACGGGCGAAGCCCAGACTGTTGCCGCCAACGCAGGCATCCCGGTGCTGGCCGCCAGTCCGGCGCACGAAGACATTCGCCGCAAGAGCGCCAGCTACGAAATCATGGGCCGACCCGATGGCGAGTGGGGCCCGCTGTTTGCCGAATTGGCCAAGAACGTGGCCGAAGCGCCGCCCCAGCGTCCCAAGCCTCAAACGCAAGACCAGCTGCTCGGCCTGTTCAGCGCCGATGTGGTGGGCCGCAACGTGGTGCTCGAACCCGCCACCGTGTTCGACATGGTCGGTAAGAACGAAGACATCAAGCCTTCGCTGGAAGTCGTCTACGACGCGGCCTGAGTCGCTGCAACAGACACACCCACAGGACCAGGCCATGACACGTACCATCCCCATCCATCCCAGTACCGAAGCACCCAACCCCGCTGGCCTGCAAGGCGACGGCTTGGGTTGCCACGCCGGTACTGAAGCCATGGTGGCTGCGGCCAAAGAGGCGGGCAAGTCCGAAGTGCTTGACCAATACGCCCGCGACTATCCGCGTCAACCCGATGCCGGTCCGCACGACCAACCGCAAAGCATGTGCCCGGCCTTTGGCTCGCTGCGCGTGGGTTTGCGCATGAAGCGCACCGCCACCATCCTCTCGGGCTCGGCTTGTTGCGTGTATGGCCTCACCTTCACTTCGCACTTTTACGGTGCGCGTCGCAGCGTGGGTTATGTGCCCTTCAACTCCGAGTCGCTGGTCACAGGCAAGCTGTTTGAAGACATCCGCGAGACCGTCCACGCCGAGGCCGACCCGGACAAGGTGGACACGGTCATCATCATCAACCTGTGCGTCCCCACGGCCAGCGGTGTGCCGCTGCAGTTGTTGCCCAAAGAGATCAACGGTGTGCGCATCATCGGCATCGATGTGCCCGGTTTTGGCGTGCCGACTCACGCCGAGGCCAAAGACGTGCTGGCCGGGGCGATGCTGAAATACGCCCGCGAAGAAATCATGAGCGGCCCGGTGGCTGCGCCCCGCGCCGGTCGCGGCGCCTTGCCCACGGTGGCCTTGCTGGGCGAGATGTTCCCGGCCGATCCGGTCATCATTGGTCAAATGCTCGCGCCCATGGGCCTGGCTGCAGGCCCGGTGGTGCCCACCCGCGAGTGGCGCGAGTTGTATGCCGCACTCGACTGCTCGGTGGCTGCAGCCATTCACCCGTTCTACACCGCCAGCGTGCGCGAATTCCAGGCCGCAGGCCGCCCCGTTGTGGGCTCGGCCCCAGTGGGCCTGGAGGGCACACAAGACTGGCTGCAAAACATTGGCCAGGCCGCAGGTATTGCGCAGGCGCAGATTGACGTGGCGCGCAACCAAGCGCTCACCCAAATGCGTGGCCTCTTGATGCAAAAGCCGATTTCCGGTCGCATCACCCTGAGCGGCTACGAGGGCTCCGAACTGCTGGTGGGCCGCTTGCTCATCGAGTGCGGCGCCGATGTGCGTTATGTGGGCTCGGCCTGTCCGGCCACCCCTTGGAATTCGCAAGACATCGCCTGGCTGCAAGCCAAAGGCGTGCAGGTGCAGATGCGCGCCTCGCTCGAGCAAGACCTGAACGCCATGTACGAATACCGGCCGCAGCTGGCCATTGGCACCACCCCGGTGGTGCAGATCGCCAAGCAAAACAGCGTGCCAGCGCTTTACTTCACCAACCTGATTTCTGCGCGGCCCTTGATGGGCGTGGCCGGCGCCGGATCGTTGGTGCAGGTGGTGCAGGCGGCCATGGGCAACCAGGCCCGCTTTGACGCCATGAAGTCCTTCTTTGGCGATGTGGGTGCAGGTCACGCCGCAGGCGTGTGGGAGTCGGTGCCCAAAGACCGGCCCGAGTTCAAGGCCGAAACCCGCCGCCAGATTGAAAAGCTTTTGAAGAAGCGCAAAGCCGAGGAGATGGGTTCATGAACCAGGTGTCTCCTACCGACAGCACCGCGACTCCACCCAAGTCGCCGCTCATCCTTGACCATGACCGCGCAGGCGGGTACTGGGGTGCGGTGTATGTGTTCACGGCCATCAAGGGTCTGCAGGTGGTGATCGACGGCCCTGTGGGCTGCGAAAACCTGCCTGTGACTTCGGTGCTGCATTACACCGACGGACTGCCGCCTCACGAGTTGCCGATAGGGGTGACAGGCTTGGCCGAAGAACAACTCGGCCGCGAAGGCACCGAAGGCGCCATGAAACGGGCCCACGCCACGCTCGACCCCGAGCTGCCCGCTGTGGTGGTGACCGGCTCGATCGCCGAGATGATCGGTGGCGGCGTCACGCCCGAAGGCACCAACATCGCACGTTTTTTGCCGCGCACCATTGACGAAGACCAGTGGCAATGCGCCAACCGCGCCATGTACTGGCTGTGGAGCGAATACGGTCTGCGCAAAGTTCCAGCACGCAAGCCCTTTGAAGACCGCCCCGTGGGCGAAAAACCCCGCGTCAACATCATCGGCCCCTGCTACGGCACCTTCAACAGCGCGAGCGACTTGGCCGAAATACGTCGTCTGGTGCAAGGCATCGGTGCCGAGGTCAACATGGTCTTCCCGCTGGGCAGCCATCTGGCCGATGTCTCACGTTTGGTCGAAGCCGATGTGAACATCTGCATGTACCGCGAGTTCGGCCGCATGCTGTGCGAAGCGCTTGAGCGCCCCTATTTGCAGGCCCCCATCGGGCTGCACAGCACCACCAACTTCCTGCGCAAGCTGGGCGATTTGCTGCATCTGGACCCGGAGCCCTTCATTGAGCGCGAAAAGCACACCACGCTCAAGCCCATGTGGGATCTGTGGCGCTCGGTCACCCAAGACTTTTTTGCCACGGCCAGTTTTGCGGTGGTGGCGGGCGAGACCTATTCACGGGGCCTCAAGAACTTCCTCGAAAACGACATGGGCTTGCCCTGCCGTTTCAGTGTGTCGCGCACCGCGGGCAACAAAACCGACAACGCCACTGTGCGCGAATTGGTCAAAACGCAGACGCCTTTGATCATGTTCGGCAGCTACAACGAGCGCATGTACCTGAGCGAGATCTCAGGTGGCAGCCCGATGCGCGCGGCCTTCATCCCAGCCTCCTTTCCTGGCGCCATCATCCGCCGCCACACCGGCACGCCCTTCATGGGTTACAGCGGTGCGAGCTACGTGATCCAGGAAGTGTGCAACGCGCTGTTCGATGCACTGTTCCACATCCTGCCACTGGGCACCGAAATGGACAAAGTCGAAGCCACCCAAGCGCGTGGCGTCGTTGCCCCCAACGCCAGCTGGCAAGACCAGGCCCAGCAGCGCCTGCGCGATGTGGTGCAAAGCCAGCCGGTGCTGGTGCAGATTTCTGCGGCCAAGCGCTTGCGCGACCAGGCCGAACAACTCTCGCAGGCCCAGGGCCACAGCGAGGTGACCGAAGCCCATGTGAACGCGGCCAGCCGCGAACTGGGTCTGGGGGTACCGGCATGAGCCAGACCCTATTGAAAACAACAGCAGGTGCCGCCGCGTGCGGTGCCGCTGACCGGATGTCGTGGCCTTTGGCTGCGGATGCCCATCTGCGCGGGCTGTGCGCAACCCGGGTCGCAAG
>CANHUM010000187.1 GCA_947463845.1 Comamonadaceae bacterium | reverse complement strand
GGCACTAGCACCTCCAACAAAATGGTTTGGCACCATGCGGTGGCGCCGGGCGATGTGGTGGTGGTCGACCGCAATTGCCACAAGTCCATTCTGCACGCCATCATCATGACTGGGGCTGTCCCTGTATTCATGAAGCCGACGCGCAACCATTTCGGCATCATCGGCCCGATTCCCAAGAGTGAGTTCGAGCCCGCAGCCATCATGGCCAAAATCAAGGCCAACCCCTTGCTCAAGGGTGTCGACCCCAAAAAAGTCAAACCGCGTGTGATGACGCTCACGCAGTCCACTTATGACGGTGTGCTCTACAACACCGAAACCATCAAGAGCATGTTGGACGGCTACGTCGAGAACCTGCACTTTGACGAAGCCTGGTTGCCGCATGCGGCCTTCCATCCTTTTTACGGCCCGTACCATGCTATGGGGAAAAAGCGCGCTCGCCCCAAAGAGTCGATGGTGTACGCCACCCAATCGATTCACAAATTGCTGGCGGGCATCAGCCAGGCCAGCCATGTTCTGGTGCAGGATGCCCAGAACGTCAAACTCGACAGGCACTTGTTCAACGAGGCCTATTTGATGCACACCTCGACTTCCCCTCAGTACAGCATCATTGCCAGTTGTGATGTGGCCGCTGCCATGATGGAGCCACCCGGTGGTACCGCCCTGGTTGAAGAGAGCATTGCCGAAGCCCTGGACTTCCGCCGGGCCATGCGCAAGGTGGACGAGGAATACGGTAAGGATTGGTGGTTCAAGGTCTGGGGACCGGAAAAGCTGGCCGAAGAGGGCATTGGCCGGGCTGATGAATGGATTTTGCGCAACGATCCTCGCAAAAAGGCCAGCAAATGGCATGGTTTCGGGCAACAGCTGGCCGATGGCTTCAACATGCTTGACCCCATCAAATCCACCATCGTCACGCCTGGGTTGGATCTGGATGGCAAGTTTGACAAAACCGGTATTCCGGCTTCCATCGTCAGCAAATTCCTCACCGAACATGGCGTGGTGGTGGAGAAAACCGGTCTCTACAGCTTCTTCATCATGTTCACCATCGGCATCACCAAAGGCCGCTGGAACACCTTGCTCACCGCTTTGCAGCAGTTCAAGGACGAGTATGCAAAAAACCAGCCAATGTGGAAAATCATGCCGGAGTTTTGCCAGAAACACCCGCGCTACGAGCGCATGGGGTTGCGCGACTTGTGCCAGCATGTGCATGAGATGTACGCCAAGTACGACATTGCCCGCCTGACCACGGACATGTATCTGTCGAATTTGGCACCGGCCATGCGTCCCTCCGATGCCTATGCGCACATTGCCCAGCGCAAAACCGAGCGGGTGGAAATTGATCACCTCGAAGGTCGTATCACCGTGGGCTTGGTCACGCCTTATCCGCCCGGCATCCCTCTTTTGATTCCCGGCGAAGTTTTCAACAAGAAAATCGTGGATTACTTGAAATTTGCCCGCGAATTCAATGAGAAGTGCCCTGGTTTTGAAACCGATATCCATGGCTTGGTGGAACTCAAGGACGATGAAGGCCGGAAGCGGTACTTTGCGGATTGCGTCATCGCCTGATGTCCATCCGAAGTGCAGGACTAACCCCAAGCCCCTACACTAGCGGGCTGTTTCTCCAGCCCTGCCCATGAACGCCTTTGTTGACGTCTCTTTTTTCCCGCGCGACGCCAAGCCGCTGACCAGTTACCGCAAGTTCTGGGCGCATCGATTTGGCACGGCCCCGTTTTTGCCGATGAGCCGCGAGGAAATGACCCAATTGGGTTGGGACAGCTGTGACATCATCATCGTCACAGGCGATGCCTATGTGGACCATCCCAGCTTTGGCATGTCGGTCATTGGCCGCATGCTGGAAAATCAGGGTTTTCGGGTCGGCATCATCGCCCAGCCCGACTGGACCAGCGCCGACGCCTTCAAGGCGCTGGGCAAACCCAACCTGTTTTGGGGCGTGACCAGCGGCAACATGGACTCCATGATCAACCGCTACACGGCGGACCGCAAAATCCGAACCGACGACGCTTACACCCCCGGCGATGTGGGTGGCAAACGGCCTGATCGCGCGGCCATCGTCTACAGCCAGCGCTGCCGTGAAGCTTTTCCCGAAGTGCCCATCGTGCTCGGCGGCATCGAGGGCAGCCTGCGCCGCATTGCGCATTACGACTACTGGTCAGACAAAGTCCGTCGCTCTGTGGTGGTGGACAGCAAGTGCGACTTGTTGCTGTACGGCAATGCCGAGCGGGCGATTGTCGAAATCGCCCACCGCCTGGCGGCGCGCGAGCCGGTACAACAGATCACCGACGTGCGTGGCACCGCCTTTGTGCGCCGCGAAACCCCCGAGGGCTGGTTCGAAATCGACTCCACCAGCGTGGACACGCCCGGCCATGTGGAAGCACACATCAACCCGTATTTGATGATCTCGGACCAAGCGCGGGAGCAGGGCGCGACCTGTGCGCGTGAGGAAGAGGCCAAGGAAGTGGCCGAAGGTCACAACGCTAAAACCGTCCAAGCCGATCTGACGGCCGCCGTGGCCCAGGCCCGCACGGTGCAAGCAGCCATCCAGCCGCTCACATTTGTGCCCAACCCGGCCTTGCGTGGCAAAGGTACCCACAAAGTCCCGCCCCGCGACAAAAGCGTGATCCGTCTGCCCAGCTACGAGCAGGTCAAGCAGGATGCCGTGCTCTATGCCCATGCCAACCGCGTGCTGCATTTAGAGACCAACCCTGGAAACGCCCGATGCCTGGTGCAAGCGCACGGGGAGGGTGCCACCGCCCGAGACGTGTGGATCACGCCACCGCCCATTCCGCTGACGACGGCCGAGATGGACCATGTGTTTGACCTGCCATATGCCCGCAGCCCGCACCCGCGCTATGCCGACGAAAACGGCAGTCACGACCATGCGACCAAGATTCCTGCTTGGGAAATGATCCGTTTCAGCGTTAACATCATGCGAGGCTGCTTTGGTGGCTGCACATTCTGCTCGATCACCGAACACGAAGGCCGCATTATCCAAAGCCGATCCGAAGACTCGGTCATCCGCGAGGTCGAAGACATCCGCGACAAGGTCAAAGGTTTCACAGGTGTCATCTCTGACTTGGGTGGTCCCACTGCCAATATGTACCGCCTGGGTTGCAAGAGCCCCGAGATCGAGTCGGCCTGCCGCAAACCCAGCTGTGTGTTCCCCGGCATCTGCCAGAACCTGACCACCGACCACGGTCCGTTGATCAACATGTACCGCCGAGCGCGTAACCTGAAGGGCATCAAGAAAATCTTGATTGGTTCGGGCCTGCGTTACGACCTGGCCGTGCAGTCGCCTGAGTACGTGAAAGAACTGGTGCAGCACCATGTTGGGGGCTACCTGAAGATCGCGCCTGAGCACACGGAGGGTGGCCCTTTGTCCAAGATGATGAAGCCGGGTATTGGCACCTATGACCGCTTCAAGTCGATGTTTGACAAGTACAGCGAAGAAGCCGGTAAAAAACAATTTCTCATCCCATATTTCATTGCTGCCCACCCAGGCACCAGCGACGAAGACATGATGAATCTGGCCATCTGGCTCAAGAAGAACGGCTTCCGCGCTGACCAGGTGCAAACTTTTTACCCCAGCCCCATGGCCACGGCCACGGCCATGTACCACACCACCCGCAATCCGCTGCGCAAGATCACCCGCGACAGCGAGCGCATGGACATCGTCAAGGGTGATAAACGTCGTCGCCTGCACAAGGCTTTTTTGCGCTACCACGATGCGAACAACTGGCCTCTGCTGCGCGAAGCCTTGAAAGCCATGGGCCGCTCAGACCTGATCGGCAACGGCAAACACCACCTGATTCCCAGCTGGCAGCCCTTGGCGGAAGACGGTTACAAAAGCGCCCGGCGCAAAAACAGCACGGGCGCGGGTGCCAAGTCATCGGTGTCCTTGTCCACGGCAGCCAAGCGTTCAGGTCAACCGAAAAAAGGCCAACTGCTCACACAGCACACGGGCTTGCCGCCCAGGCGGCAAAGCTGACCCGCGCGCTCCTCTGAAACGCTGATTT
>CANHUM010000186.1 GCA_947463845.1 Comamonadaceae bacterium | reverse complement strand
TGTGCGTGGCTTTGTCGCGCATGGACGCGGCCGGGCAGCACGGCGCGGCAGTGGCCGCCCGCAAGGCGCTGGCCGGGGTGCTGCGCAACCCCATGCCCTGGGCCATCAGCCTGGGCGCGGCGTTTTCATTCTGGAACCTGGAATTGATCGGTCCGGTGAACAAGACCGTGAGCCTGCTGGCCGATGCGGCTTCGCCTGTGGCGCTGTTCACCATCGGGGCGGTGCTGGCCCGATCGCAAATGCTGGCCCACGAGCGCCCTGACGGTCCTTTGCGCAGCGCCGATTACCTGCCCATTGCCCTGATCAAACTGGTGGTACACCCCGTGCTGGTGTTGTTGGTGGGTTTGGGTGCAGTGCAGTGGGGTGTGCCGCTGGAGCCTTTTGCCCTGCAGGTCATGGTGCTGGTGGCGGCTTTGCCCAGTGCCAGCAATGTGTCTTTGCTGGCCGAGCGCCTGGGGGCCGACAACGGTCGTATCGCCCGCATCATCTTGGTGACCACGGTGGCGGCCTTTGTGACCTTTTCGGGGGCCGTGAATTTTTTCAAGGCCTAGTTGCACCGCCTGGCAGGCGTCGGCACCCGGGTGCAGCTTGGGCCGTATGCAAAGCCCGTAAAATCAAGGGTTCGCGCAAGGATTGCGCCCATTCCACCTCGGCCAGCTCGCTGCTGGCCTCGCTCCGGCCATGTTGACCTTCCAGCAAATCATTCTGAAACTGCAGCAGTACTGGGATGCCCAGGGCTGCGCCTTGCTCCAGCCCTACGACATGGAGGTCGGGGCGGGCACGAGCCACACCGCCACCTTCTTGCGCGCCATCGGCCCCGAGCCCTGGAAAGCTGCTTATGTGCAGCCCAGCCGCCGCCCCAAAGACGGCCGCTACGGCGAAAACCCCAACCGCTTGCAGCACTACTACCAATACCAGGTGGTCTTGAAGCCCGCGCCCAGCAACATCCTGGAGCTGTACCTGGGCTCGCTCGAAGCGCTGGGCTTTGACCTGAAGAAAAACGACATCCGCTTCGTCGAAGACGATTGGGAAAACCCGACCTTGGGCGCGTGGGGTCTGGGCTGGGAGGTGTGGTTGAACGGCATGGAAGTCACGCAGTTCACTTACTTCCAGCAGGTGGGCGGCATCGATTGCAAGCCGATCACCGGCGAAATCACTTATGGCCTGGAGCGTCTGGCCATGTACTTGCAGGGTGTGGACAATGTCTACAACCTGCAATGGACCGATGGTTTGACCTATGGCGATGTGTACAAACAAAACGAAGTGGAGCAATCCACTTACAACTTTGAACACAGCGATGCCGAATTCCTGTTCACCGCCTTTGGCGCGCATGAGAAGCAGGCGCAGCACCTCATGGGTGCGCAACTCGCACTGCCGGCCTACGAGCAAGTGCTCAAGGCCGCTCACACCTTCAACCTGCTGGATGCGCGTGGCGCGATCAGTGTGACCGAGCGCGCCGCCTACATCGGCCGCATCCGCAACCTGGCCCGCAGCGTGGCGCAGAGTTATTACGACAGCCGCGAACGTTTGGACTTCCCGATGGCCCCGCGTGAATGGGTGGCACAAATGCCCAAGAAAGCCGCGTGAGGAAGAACAACATGACGACACACAACCTTCTCGTTGAACTCTTTGTGGAAGAGTTGCCGCCCAAGGCGCTCAACAAACTTGGTGCTGCTTTCTCGGGCGTGCTGGCCGAACAACTCCAGTCGCAAGGCCTGGCGGCTGCCGATGCGGTGGTCACGGCTTTCGCATCACCTCGCCGCCTGGCCGCCCATGTGACGGGCGTTCTGGCGCAGGCCCCTGACAAGGCCGTGCAACAAAAGCTCATGCCCGTGGCGGTGGGCCTGGATGCGGCGGGCAACGCGACCCCAGCGCTGCTGAAAAAACTCCAAGCTTTGGGTGCTGACGTGAGCCATCCGGCTGCCACCGTGGCGGCTTTGAAGCGTGCACCCGATGGCAAAGCTGAAGCGCTGTTCTATGACAACGTGGTCCAAGGCGCATCGCTGCAAGTGGGTTTGCAAAAGGCGCTCGAAGAGGCATTGGCCAAGCTGCCCATTCCCAAAGTCATGCAGTACCAACTGGAAACCGATTGCGAGTTGCCCGGCTGGAGCAGCGTGAACTTTGTGCGCCCTGCGCACAGCCTGATCGCCTTGCACGCCAGCGCCGTGGTGCCGGTCAAGGCGCTGGGCCTGACGGCTGGCAACAGCACCCAGGGCCATCGCTTCGAAGCCAAGGTCTCGCCCGTGGTGTTGGCCCACGCTGACCAGTATGCCGAGACACTCCAGAGCGATGGCTCGGTGATCGCCAGTTTTGCCGAGCGACGCGGCGAGATCGTGCGACAGCTGCAAGCGGCAGCAGCCCGGGTGGGCGGTGGCGTCAAGCCCATCGAAGACGACGCCTTGCTCGACGAAGTGACCGCGCTGGTCGAGCGGCCCAATGTGCTGACGTGCCAGTTCGAGAAAGAATTTCTCGACGTACCGCAGGAGTGCCTGATCCTCACGATGAAGGCCAACCAGAAATACTTCCCTTTGATCGATGCATCGGGCAAGTTGACGAACCGGTTTTTGGTGGTGAGCAACATCACCCCCGACGACGCTTCGTTTGTGATCGGTGGCAACGAGCGTGTGGTGCGCCCGCGCCTGGCCGACGCCAAATTCTTCTTTGACCAGGACCGCAAGAAAACACTCGAGTCGCGTGTCGAGGGTCTGTCCAAAGTGGTTTACCACAACAAACTGGGCACCCAAGGCGAGCGCATGGCGCGTGTCTGCGCCATCGCCAAAGCCATCGGTCAGAAAGTGGGCGGTGACGCTCTGGCGGCGCAAGCCGAGCAGGCTGCGCGCCTGGCCAAGACCGATTTGCTGACCGACATGGTGGGCGAGTTCCCCGAGTTGCAAGGCATCATGGGCGGCTACTATGCGCGTCACGATGGCCTTTCCAGCGAGGTGGCCGATGCGATTGAAGACCACTACAAGCCGCGCTTTGCAGGTGACGACTTGCCACGCAACCAGATCGGTTGGGTGGTGGCCTTGGCCGACAAACTCGAAACCCTGGTCGGCATGTTCGGCATCGGCAACGTGCCCACGGGGGACAAAGACCCGTTCGCCCTGCGTCGTCATGCTTTGGGTGTGATCCGCATGCTCATCGAGAAAGATGCGGCGCTGGGCTTGCCCGAGTTGCTGGCGCTGGCGGCCCCCGTGTTTGGCGACAAGATCACCGGCGGCCCAGAGGCCCTGATGGAGTTCTTCTACGACCGCCTGTCCGGCAGCTTGCGTGAGCAAGGCTTCAGTGCACAAGAGGTGGATGCCGTCATGGCCCTGCGTCCGGCCCGTTTGGGTCAGGTCCACCAATTCCTGTCGGCCGTGCGCGCCTTCGCTGCTTTGCCCGAAAGCCCGGCGCTCGCCGCCGCCAACAAGCGCATCGGCAACATCCTCAAGAAAGCGGGCGAGGTGGATGCCCATGTCAACCCCGCCTTGCTGGCCGAAGATGCGGAAAAGGGCCTTTACGCGGTCATGCAGAGGCTGCTGCCCGAGTCCGAAGCCCAGTTCAAGGCCGGCGACTACACCGCCAGCTTGCAGACGCTGGCTGCGCTGCGCGCACCGGTGGATGCCTTCTTTGACGACGTGATGGTGAATGCGGATGAGATGGACCTGCGTTTGAACCGACAGGGTCTGCTCAAGTCGCTGCATGTGGCCATGAACCGCGTGGCGGACTTGTCGCGTCTGGCGACTTGATGGACCGAACTGAGTCTGGTAGACCGTCCGAACGCGCATGAACACCCACCTGAAACTCGTCATTTTGGACCGCGATGGCACCATCAACCGGGCCAGCGACGAGTTTGTCAAAACCCCTGAAGAATGGCAGCCCTTGCCAGGGGCGCTGGAGGCGATTGGTCGCCTGAACCATGCGGGTTTTCATGTGGTGCTGGCGACCAACCAGTCGGGCATTGGGCGAGGTTTGTTTGACATGGCTGCACTCAATGCGGTGCATGCCCGCATGCTCAAGGCTTTGGCCGCAGTGGGTGGGCGTGTCGATGCGATTTTTTACTG
>CANHUM010000185.1 GCA_947463845.1 Comamonadaceae bacterium | reverse complement strand
CCATCCAGATCAGGCTGAATCGGATCAATACCTCGGTCCACTCTGAAGGAGACTCGAGGATGAAACGGGTCACGATCTGGTGGATACCAAACGCTGAGGCCAGGGCCATCATGAGGCAGGCCACCATCATCGAGATACCGGTGGTCCATTGCTCAAAGCGCAAAAAATGTTGTTTCATGGGGCGTTTCTTGTCCAAATTGAAAACGCCCGCCAGTCTGAACCGGTCGGGCGTTGCCAGAAACTTCAAATCACTTGAAATTGCGGATGCGATCCAGGTTGGCTTTGCCAAACTGCTTTTCAAATTCGGCAATGGCTGGACCCATGGTAGCAATGAACTTGGACTTGTCCACGTTCTCGATGATGCTCATCCCTTTTTTGCGCAACTCGGCCACGCCGTTGGCATCGTCTTTGTCCACGCGGGCGCGGTTGACTTTGACAGCTTCCTTGGCGGAATCCAAAAAGATCTGCTTGTCGGCAGCACTCAGCTTGTCAAAGACACCTTTGTTCATCAAGATCACCACGGGTGAATAAACGTGCCCGGTCAGGGTCAGGTGCTTTTGCACTTGGTCAAAGTTGGCGGCCATGATCACCGACAGCGGGTTTTCCTGTCCGTCCACGGTACCTTGCTGCAAAGCGGTGAAGACTTCGGTGAAGGCCATGGGGGTGGTGACAATGCCCAAGCTCTTGTAAGCGGCCACGTGCACCGGGTTTTCCATGGTGCGCATCTTCAGACCCTTGAGGTCATCGGGACCATTCACAGCGCGTTTGCTGTTGGTCATGTGACGCACGCCGTTTTCACCCCAGGCCAGGGCCTTGAAGCCTTTGGAGTCGAACTTGGAGAGCAATTCCTGGCCAATGGGGCCGTCCAGCACAGCGCGTGCGTGGGCTTTGTCACGGAACAGGAAAGGTACGTCCAGGATGCGTGTTTCGGGCACGAAGTTGGGCACAGGACCTGTCGAGGTGGTGGCCAATTCTTGTGTGCCCAGTTGAACCGATTCAATGGACTCGCGCTCAGCGCCCAGAGCGCCAGAGTAGAAATTTTGGATCTTGATGCGACCGTTGGTGCGACGCTCCACTTCTTTGGCCAAAGTGTCGATGGCCTCGCCTTGGTGAGAGTTTTGACCAACAGAGATGCTGTTGCGCATGGTGATTTGTGCCGTTGCAGTGGCCATGACACCCACAGCCAAACTCAGGCCCAACATCAGTTTGCTCAGTTTCATTCGAAAGCTCCTTGTGTATCGGTGGACGACAACAAGTTGCGAACCAACTTGTCATACAAATCTGATTATGGAGTTTGGTCAAACCAATCCGCCTAGGGTTTTCGCGGGGGTGGTGATGCCTTGGTGACCCAGATTTCGAAAAAGCATCGCAACATGAAAAAAGAGGCTCCAGGAGCCTCTTTGCAGGGTGAATTCACATGCCCGTGTAGTTGGGTCCGCCACCGCCCTCGGGCGTGACCCAGACGATGTTTTGCGTCGGGTCCTTGATGTCGCAGGTCTTGCAGTGCACACAGTTTTGGGCGTTGATCTGCAGGCGGTCGGAGTTGTCCTCGTTCTTCACGTATTCATAAACGCCGGCCGGGCAGTAGCGGCCCTCTGGTCCGCCAAATTTGGCCAGATTGATGCCCACGGGCACCGAGGCATCTTTCAGCGTCAGGTGGGCCGGCTGGTTTTCTTCGTGGTTGGTGTTGCTGATGAAAACGCTGGAGAGGCGATCAAAGGTGAGCTTGCCATCGGGCTTGGGGTACACAATGGGTTCGCACTCAGCCGCTGGCTTCAGGTACGTGTGGTCGGCCTTGTCTCGGCGCAGCGTCCACGGAATGTGGCCGCGCAGCACAAACTGCTCGAAACCGTTCATGAGGGTCGCGACCGCCAGACCTTTCTTGAACCAGGTCTTGAAGTTGCGCGACTTGTTCAGCTCGGTGTACAGCCAGCTGGCCTCGAAGGCCTCGGGATAGGCGCTCAGCTCGTCGTGCTCGCGCCCAGCCACGATGGCGTCATAGGCCGCTTCGGCCGCCAGCATGCCCGTCTTGATCGCAGCGTGGCTGCCTTTGATGCGGCTCACATTCAGGTAACCGGCATCACACCCCACCAGTGCGCCGCCCGGAAACACGGTTTTGGGCAGGCTCATGAGGCCGCCTGCGGTGATCGCGCGGGCACCGTAGCCAATCCGCTTGGCATTGACTTCACCCTTGTCGTTGGTGAAATACCACTTGATGTTGGCGTGGGTTTTCCAGCGCTGGAATTCCTCAAAAGGGCTGAGCCAGGGGTTGGCATAGTCCAGGCCCACCACGTAGCCGATGGCGATCTTATTGTCTTCCATGTGGTACATGAACGCACCGCCATAGGTGTCGTTGTTCATGGGCCATCCGGCGGTGTGCATCACAAAGCCGGGGGTGTGGCGAGAGGGGTCGATTTCCCAGACTTCCTTGATGCCAATGCCGTAGGTCTGCGGGTCGCGACCCTCGTCCAACTTGTACTTGGTGATGAGCTGCTTGCCCAGGTGACCGCGTGCGCCTTCGGCAAACACGGTGTACTTGCCGTGCAGTTCCATGCCCAGTTGGAAATTCTCGGTGGGCTCACCATCTTTGCCGACACCCATGTTGCCGGTGGCCACACCTTTGACGGACCCGTCATCGTTGTAGAGCACTTCGGCTGCGGTGAAGCCCGGGAAAATTTCCACGCCCAAATTTTCGGCTTGCTGGGCCAGCCAGCGGGTGAAGTTGGAGAGGCTGATGATGTAGTTGCCGTGGTTTTGTGCGCACTCGGGCAAGAAGATGCCGGGGGTGCGGGTGGCACCCTTCTCGCTCAAAAAGCTCCAGGCGTCGTCGGTCACGGGCTGGTTGAGCGGAGCGCCCAGCTCTTTCCAGTTGGGGAAGAGTTCGGTCAGGGCCTTGGGGTCCATGATGGCGCCACTCAAAATATGCGCACCGGGCTCGCCGCCTTTTTCCAGCACGACCACCGACACGTCGGTGCCTTTTTCAGCGGCCAGTTGTTTGAGGCGAATGGCCGTGGACAGGCCAGCGGGGCCGCCACCGACCACGACCACGTCATAGGGCATGGATTCGCGTGGGCCGTAGGTGCTCAGGATTTCTTCGGGGCTCATGAAAGTCTCTTTGGGGGAAAGTGGTGAAAGCGTACCCGGGCTTGGGGCTTGTCGGGCGTGTGACTCATTTTATGCATCTTGAGCACCGTTCCCCCGCACAATGGTGTCAATGTTGATAAGCAACGTACGCGAAACCCTAGGAAGGATTTGTCATGCCTTATGAAATCGATTTGTCCGGCCGCGTGGCCCTGATCACTGGCGCCTCGGGCGGCCTGGGCGCGCAATTTGCCAAAACCCTGGCCGCAGCGGGAGCGGGCGTGGTGCTGGCGAGTCGCCGCACGGAAAAGCTCAAGGACCTGCGGGCCGAGATCGAGGCGGCTGGCGGTGACGCCCATGTGGTCGAGATGGACGTGACCGACCGGCACAGCATCGCGGCTGCTGTGGCCCATGCCGAAACCGAGATGGGCAGCATTGACATTCTGGTGAACAACTCGGGGGTGAGTACGACCCAGCGCATTCAGGATGTGACCGAAGAAGATTACGACTTCATCATGAACACCAATGTCCGTGGCGCATTTTTTGTGGCCCAAGAGGTCGGGCGGCGTATGCTGGCCCGGGCCAAGGGCGCGGCACCGGGCAGTTTCACGGGTGGACGCATCATCAACATCGCCTCGATGGCGGGCCTGAAAGTGCTGCCGCAAATTGGCGTGTACTGCATGAGCAAGGCGGCTGTGATCCAGATGACCAAGGCCTTTGCGGTGGAATGGGGCAAGTTCGGCATCAACGTCAACGCGATTTGTCCCGGCTACATCGACACCGAAATCAACCACCACCACTGGGAGACCGAGCAGGGTCAAAAGCTCATCAGCATGCTGCCTCGCAAACGCGTGGGCCAGCCTCAAGACCTGGACGCCTTGTTGATGCTGCTGGCCAGCGATCAGAGCCATTTCATCAACGGCGCCGTGGTGTCGGCCGACGACGGTTTCGCGGTGTGAGGGCCAAGCCAT
>CANHUM010000184.1 GCA_947463845.1 Comamonadaceae bacterium | reverse complement strand
GGAATGGCCAAGTTGAAGGGCTGCCCGCGCGCAGCTTGGGATCCCGTGTCGGCGTCCCATTGAGCCTGCATCATCCGAGGCACGCGGTAGATCACCACATTCAAAAAACTGCCGATCATCAGACCCAGCAAGCCTGCCCATCCAAGTGTCCAAAAGCTGTCGCTCATGTCAGAAAACTTGTCCCAAGTTGAAAATTGGTAAGTACATGGCCACCAAACTGGCACCAATGAAGCCACCCAGCACCACAATGATCAAGGGCTCCAGCAAACTGGTCAGGCCATTGACCTGGTCGTCCAGCTCGGTCGTCATCAGGCCAGCGGCTCTGCCCAGCAAGCTGTCCAAGGCACCTGTTTCTTCGCCGGTGGCACACAACTGGACAATCATCGCCGGAAAGCTTCCGGTTTGGTTCATGGCTTCGCTCAAACTGCTGCCCTGCGATACTCGACGTTGCAATTGAAATGTGACGCGTTCGAATACAGGATGATCGCACGCTTGAGCCGTGGGCCCCAAAGCTTCGGTCAGAGGCACACCTGCTGAGAGCAAGGCCGATAGGGTTTGTGACCAACGCGCCACCACAGCCGTGCGCATCAGGGGTCCCAGCACAGGCCAATGCAAAAGCCAACGTGCGGTCTCAAGTCGCATGCGGGTCGCTGTGGGTCCATGGTGCTGCGCGGCCCAGAGCAGCAGCACCATCACGAGCAAGCCGACAGGCCAGCCCCATACCATCGCATCGCTGATGCTCACCACCAAGCGGGTTGACAGGGGCAGCTCTGCGCCCAGGGACTGAAATACCTCTTCAAAGACAGGAACCACCCACATCAAGATCAACACCAGAATGCCCAAGGCCACCAACAGCACGGCGGTGGGGTACATCAGGGCAGAGCGTATTTTGGCGCGCAAGGCTTCATTCTTCTCCAGAGCCAGGGAAAGCCGCTCCATCATGGCATCCAAAATGCCAGCAGCTTCGCCCGCTTGGACCATGTGCACGAACAGACCGCTGAAATGCCGAGGATGTCTGGCCAAAGCCAGGTGCAGGGCGGCACCGGACTCCACGTCGCTGAGAACGGTTTGCATGATCTTGACCAGACTTTTGTTCTTCAAGCTGCGGCACAACATGCCCAATGCCTGCACCAGGGGTACGCCAGCTTTCAACATGGCGGCCCATTGCCGGGTCATGGTGGCCAATTCCTTGCCCTTGACCTTGTCCGATGTTGACCACCACAAGCGCGCCACCTTCACTTTGTGTAACCCACGTTGTCTTAGCAGGGCCCGCGCCAGATCGGTATTCAAGGCTTGCAACGTGCCACTTTGGGGCCGCCCCTGCGGGTCGCGTCCCGACCAGCGAAAAGTCGGATACTGCAGTGGTCGCTTGGGATTGCTCATGTGTCCTCCCGGGTAGCGACCAGCACTTCGTCCAAGGAGGTGATGCCCTGCAGCACTTTGCGCAAGCCCGCGATGCGTAAGCTGCTCACGCCTTCGCGTCGGGCTTGGCGCTCGATTTTCTGAATGCCGGCCTCCTGAAGCACCAAGGCTTGCATTTCTGCACTCATGGGCATGACCTGAAAAATCCCAGTTCGTCCTGAAAAACCTTTGTGGCACAGCGTGCAACCCACCGGCTCAAACGCCGTCACCCGTTCAGCGGCGCACAAGCTTTCCGGCAGCCCTGCCTTCAGCAAAGTCGCAGCAGGTATGGTGATGCTGCGCTTGCAGTGGGGGCACAGGCAGCGCACCAAGCGTTGCGCCGTGATCAGGCTCACGCTGGCTGCGATGTTGTACGGGGCAGTGCCCATGTTGCGAAGACGAACCAAGGTGGCAGGGGCGTCGTTGGTGTGCAAGGTGGACAGCACCAGATGGCCCGTTTGTGCCGCCTGGATGGCAATGTTGGCGGTTTCCAGATCGCGCACTTCTCCCACCATCAAAATGTCCGGGTCTTGTCGCAAAAAGGCCCGCAGTGCCACGGCAAAGCTCAGGCCCGGTTTGTCTTGCACATTGACCTGATTGATGCCTGCAAGTTGGATTTCACACGGATCCTCCACCGTGGCGATGTTCACCTCGGAGGTGTTGAGCAGGTTCAGGCAGGCGTACAGGGATTGCGTCTTGCCTGAGCCCGTGGGGCCAGTCACCAAAACCAGGCCATGCGGCGCCCGGATGGCGACCAGCAAGCGTTGGAGGTCTTCGGGCTCATAGCCCAGACGGCTCAGATCCAGCTGGGCCTGGGCCGAGTCCAGTACGCGGATCACCAGCTTCTCACCAAACAGGGTGGGCAAGGTGCTTACCCGCAGGTCCAGATCCCGACCTTCGTTCAGCTGCAGTTTCATGCGACCGTCTTGTGGCAACCGCTTCTCGGCAATGTCCAAGCGTGACATGACCTTGATGCGGGATGCCAACCGGTCCTTGAGGGCCATGTGCGGCGACACCACTTCGCGCAGTTCGCCATCGATGCGCATGCGTACCCGGTAAAAATGTTCGTACGGCTCGAAATGCAGGTCCGAGGCTTTCAGTGCCACGGCTTGTTCCAGCAATTGCTGGACCATTGTCACCACCGGAGCGTCATCGACGCTGCCGGATTGCGTCCTGGTTTGGCCTGTGATGGGCATGCAACACACTCCCGATATGAATTATTTTGGATTCATATCATCGGGTGATCACCCTTCTTTGTAAACCGGAAATCTTCGAGGGGGCGATCAGAGAGGAGCCCGGGGCCGTCTGAGTCCCACTCAGAACCCATCAGGTTCGACGGTTCAACAGCTGTGAAGCCAGTGCAACCATGGCACTGCGGTAGGTGTTTTCCGGCAAACGCATCGCTGCATCGATAGCGCGTTGTGCCTCAGCGGCGGCGGCGTCTCGGGTGGCCATCAATGCACCAGTGTCGCGAACGATGGCCGCAATATCGTGAAGTTTATCGATGCTGCCGGTTTCAATCGCCTCGCGAACGGTCAAACCTTGCAATGGCGTGCCGCGTTGCATGGCCAGAATCAAGGGCAATGTGGCCTTGCCTTCACGCAAATCATCGCCCAGGTTTTTGCCCATTTCGGCGCTGTTACCGTCATAGTCCAGGACATCGTCAATGACCTGGAACGCTGTTCCCAGAGCCTGACCGTACTCGGCGCAAGCGGCCTCAGTCTCCTCGGGGCTACCCGCCAAAATTGCCCCCAATCGGGCGCTGGCTTCGAACAGTTTGGCGGTTTTAGAGCGAATGACACGCAAATAACCTTCTTCGTCCAGCGAAGCGTCGTGCATGTTCATCAGCTGCAGTACCTCGCCCTCGGCGATCACGTTGGTGGCATCAGCCAGGGTTTGCATCACCCGCATGCTGCCTGCATCCACCATCATTTGGAAGGCGCGGGAATACAAAAAGTCACCGACCAACACACTGGCCGGATTGCCAAAATTTTCGTTGGCTGTAGGGCGGCCTCGGCGCAGCGTGGACTCGTCCACCACATCGTCATGCAACAAGGTTGCGGTGTGAATGAACTCAACCACGGCCGCCAGGTTGTGGCGCTGGCTGCCGGTATAGCCCAGAGCCCCACAAGTGAGCAACAGCAGGACAGGGCGCAGACGCTTGCCGCCAGCGGAGATGATGTAGCGGGCAACCTCAGCCACCAAAGGCACACCCGAGTCGAGCCGCCGGGCGATCACCCGGTCGACTTCGGTCATGTCGGTAGCCACCAGTTCCAGGACGGCGGCGGTGCTGTTTTCAGAGGCTGACAAATGAAAGATCCGGCTGTTTGGCCCGGCATGACCGAGGCGTCAAGGGCGGGAGAGGTATGGGCTTGGTAATCCGTCCATTATAGAGACCGCATGCATCGGTTTTGACCTGGTGGGGCGAGAGAGGCTTGACCATTTGCCTGTTGTGGTGGGAGCGTGCTAAAATCGCGGGTTCCTTGGGGATTGGCCCTTGGAAACTTCCATTCAAAGAGGTCTAATATGTACGCGGTCATAAAAACCGGTGGCAAACAGTATCGTGTTGTCGCTGGCGAAAAAATTAAAGTAGAACAGATTGCTGCGGACGTTGGCCAGGAAATCGTGATCGATCAAGTTCTCGCAGTCGGCAACGGCGCAGACCTGAAGATTGGCACGCCCCTG
>CANHUM010000183.1 GCA_947463845.1 Comamonadaceae bacterium | reverse complement strand
TTGACCCATGACTTGGGAGCCACAGGCTCTGGCGGCGGTGCAGGCACTGCCACCACTTCCGGTGCTGGCGGGGCTGCCGGCGCTGGCTGCACAATCGGTTCGGGGCGGTAAGCTGGTGCTGGCGGCACATAGGCGGCTCGCACCGGTTGGGCTGTGCTCGCTGGAGCGCCAAAACGGTAAATGAGGCCCAACGAAATCAGGTCCACATCCGAGTGCTGGCCCACCATGTTGTTGACACGGTAGCGCTCGCCCTCCAAGCGCAGGGTCAAAGCAGGTGTGAATGCGTATTGGGTGCCAAAACCATATTTGTAATGGGTGTCGCGCTTGCTGGCAGAAGATGCAGCGACCTCACCCGCGCCTGTCCCACTGATGCTGCTCTGGGTCTCGGCATAGGCCGCACCAACACGTCCCAGCAAAGACCAGCGGTCCGTGATGGGCAGCGTGCCGACCAGATCCAGATTCAGACCTTGAATTTTGGCGGACCCGCTCACCGTCCCTGGTGGTGTGGTGCTGCCATCAAACCCGAAACGGCCCAAATTGAAGTAACCCGCCTCCACGGCCCAGTTGGGTGACATGGGGAAACCCAGATAGATCTTGTAGGCATTGCCACGCTCGTCCACCGACAAGGGCCCCGGCGTCACGCCCGTACCCAACGCGTTTTGCGCAGCGCTGTCGTGGTTGAACTTGGCTTTGGAATCGCCAGCGCCAATGCCCATGTACATGCCCGTGTTATCAATGCTCGATTGGGCAAATGCGCATGGCGCAGCCAAAACAAGCGTTGCCAACAGGGTAGGGCGGATTTTGAATTTGTTGTGTTTCATTTGGAGATTCCCGGATTTGGTTGTGAATGGCTTGCTTGATGTTCAGGCCCGCATGCGCAAGGCCTCTGAACGGGGCTGCAACTAACCTGGCGGTTTTTCCTTTAGCCAGCGCCGCAGCAGGATCAGCCAGACAGGGTCGCGCAAAGCGTGGGCCAAATGGCTTCGTGAAAGGGTCAGACGTTCAATGGGTGTCATGTCGGCATTCATGGGGTATCCCTCGCTTGAATCAAGGCAAGGTCAAGTTGCCACTGCGCCTCGATGTCTTGCAACAAAGACGGCAGGCACAGGCTGCGCGCACGCCACCCGCACAGCCCGCTGATGAGCAGGCAACTGCCAGGCAATGCCCACAAGACCCATGCCTGCGGTGCGTCCGCCATCGATAGCGTGCTCCACAGCATCAAGGCCATGCCACCAAAGATCAAGGCCAACACCAAGGCCAGCGCACTCAAGCCATACATCCAACATTTGTTTTTGAGTGCATGCAAGAAGCGCCGGCCCGCCTCGCTGGCCAAGTCCACGTAGCCGTTGGCATGAGACTTGATCAGATCCGGTGGCAGCAAGATGATTTTCAGCAGCCGCTTGAACATCAGTGTTGGCGGGAGCGCATGAACCAGGACACGGCCAACGCGGCTGCAGCGCCTGTACCGGCTGCAATCAGTACAGAGGCAAATGGCTCGTGCTGAATGAAGTGCTCGGTTTTGACCCGCACATGTCGTGCTTCATTTTCAAGCTTGTGCTTGACGTCCGACATGGCCTCTTTGCCAGACTCGCCCAGTTCATGCAACTCGTCTTTGACCCGATCGGTCATGCGACTGAACACAGGTCGCGCCTCACTGAGCAACTCATCGACATTGCTGTTGACGCTGGCACCCAAAGAGGACATTTTTTCGGTGGCGGTTTTTAAATCAGACATAGGGATCCTTGAAGTGAATGAAAGGGGGACATTCACTTTAGGCATCACATCCACCAGTGTCAGTGGGCTGGCATACCGACATGCGCGACGGCCCGATCCAACATCAAGCGACTTGGGTTGTCACCTGATCAGGGAGCGACTTCAAGCATAGGGTCAAGCGTTGGCTTGGCTTTTCTGACTGATTGCACGATAGGACTTCAACATGACTCGAAAAACCACTTGGGCCACTTTGGCCGCCTCTTTGATTCTGGTGTTTGCATCTGGCTGCGCGGTCACGCGTGGGCAAGAATCTGTGGGTTCATACATCGATGACACGGGCATCACCAGCTTGGTGAAATCACGCTTTTTCGAAGACAAAGACGTGGCAGGCTCATCCATCAGCGTGGAAACACTGAACGGCACCGTGCTGCTTTCCGGTTTTGCCAAAAGCACATTGGAGCGTAACAAGGCCGAAACGATTGCCCGGGGCGTCAAGGGCGTCACCTCGGTGCGCAACGAGATTGCCGTTCGTCCTTGATCGAGGACGCTTCTGGTCAATGCAAACCGTTCGGCTGCGACCTGGTTGCTCTGCGCGTCACAAGCTCAGGTCGTAGCCGATGGTGATCGGCGCGTGGTCCGAGAATTTTTCGCCCTTGTAAATGTGCTCGGTGCGAGCCTTCTCGGCCACGGCGGGCGTGGCCAAGTGGTAGTCCAGCCGCCAGCCCACGTTCTTGGCATAGGCCTGACCCCGGTTACTCCACCAGGTGTAGCAGGCGTCGGTGGTGTGCGGCTGCAGGCGGCGGTAGACATCGACCACGCCGCCTTCGGTGGTCAGCTGTGTCATCCAGGCGCGCTCTTCGGGTAGAAAGCCGCTGTTCTTCAGGTTGCCCTTCCAATTCTTGAGGTCGGCCTCTTGGTGGGCGATGTTCACATCACTGCAGATGATGAAGTCTCGCTCGGCCTTGAGGGCCATCAAGTGCGGATACATCTTGTCCAGAAAGCGGAACTTGGCCTGCTGCCGCTCCGGACCGGATGATCCACTGGGGAAATACACGCTGATGATGGACAGCTTGCGCGATGGCGTGTCAAACCGTGTTTCGACATAACGGCCTTCAGCGTCGAATTCGCCGCCATCAAAGCCCGCCAACACATCGCTGGGTTCATGCCGGGTGTAAATGCCCACGCCCGAATAGCCTTTTTTTTCGGCGAAGTGAAAGTGGCCTTTCAGACCGGCCAATGCATCGAACTTGCCCGCCACATCGCTCGCCTGAGCCTTGACCTCTTGCACGCAAATACAATCAGGGCTCTCATGCGCCAGCCATGCTTCGACCCCTTTGGTCGTGGCCGAACGGATGCCGTTGAGGTTGAGGCTGGTGAGTTTGAGCAAGGATTTCCCCATGGTGACAGGACAGGCAAGCAACGCCGATGTGCAGGCGCTCGCTCAGGAATTTGTACAGTTTGCAGTCGATGCGGGCGTCTTGCGCTTTGGGCAATTCAAGACCAAAGCCGGGCGCATGAGCCCCTACTTCTTCAACGCCGGCTTGTTTGACGATGGTGCCAAGTTGGGCCGACTGGCGCAATTCTATGCAAAAGCCCTGGTGGCCAGCGGTATTGAATTCGACATGATTTTTGGCCCCGCCTACAAAGGTATTCCACTGGGTGCGGCCGTCTCGGTTGAGCTGGCGCGCTTGGGCAAGAATGTGCCGTTTGCCTATAACCGCAAGGAAGCCAAAGACCACGGTGAAGGCGGCTCCCTGGTGGGCGCCCCGCTCAAAGGCCGTGTGCTGATCGTGGATGACGTGATGAGTGCAGGCACCGCTGCGCGCGAGTCGATTGCCCTGATCCAGGCCGCCGGAGCCACTGCGCACGCTGTGGCGATTGCCTTGGACCGCCAGGAGATGGCCACCGAGAAACAAGCCGACGGATCGACCCGTGACGTGCCTCACAGCGCCGTTCAATACGTGCGCAACACCTTGGGCATGCAAGTCTGTACCATTGCCAAGCTCGAAGACCTGCTGGCTTTCCTGGGCCAACAAAGTGGCAGCGAATTGGGGCAACACCTGCCCAAGGTACAGGCTTACCGGGACCAATACGGCGTTTAACGCTGGTCTCGGGTGAGCTGAGTGGTGCGGCTGGCGGGGATCGAACCCACGACCCTTGGCTTCGGAGGCCAATACTCTATCCACTGAGCTACAGCCGCAACAGTAGCGGAAGATTATGTCACGGCTTGCTGTGAGCATGGCCGTTTTGAAAGATCGGTGAAGGGTGGGCCGCTATAATCTTGCGTTGATTTTGATCAACACACCAGCCCTTGCGGCCATCCCCCAAAGAGGATTTCATGAGCGACAACAGCCACGATCAACACGAAGCCCA
>CANHUM010000182.1 GCA_947463845.1 Comamonadaceae bacterium | reverse complement strand
ATTTCGGTGGCCAGCTGAGCCAGAATTTTCTGCATGCGAGTGACGAAACTTGGAATCGAAGCGAGCGAGTTTGCCACAGCACGGGATGTGGTCCCCGCCGCATCGGGACCTGCCCAAGCCGCCAAGCAGTTCGCGTCAGTGGGACGTCACGCCATCGTCAAACGCAGGTATTGCCCAACGACCCATCAGGCGCGCAAGGCAGCCCTCAAGGCCTGGCCAATTTCGGGCTTGGCCGCAAACGGATCGGGTGGGTTGATGGCTTGAACAATCGCTTCCATCCGGCTTTTTACATTGCCCAAGGCTTGCGGGTGGCTGTAAATGTAAAACTGACCGCTGGCAACGGCTTCAAACACCTTCTGTGCCACATCGGCCGCAGACACCTTGCCGCTTCCGACCGCTTTGTCGCTTTGCGCCTGGCCAATCAATTGGCTTGCTGTGGGCTTTTCAGCCGCCAGGTCTGCGGGACGGTTGCGGTGGCTTTGACTGATGCCAGTGGGCACAAAGTAAGGACACAGCACGCTGGCACTGACTTGATCAGACACCAGCTGCAGGTCCTGGTAGAGCGTCTCAGTGAGTGAGACCACGGCGTGTTTGCTCACGTTGTAAATGCCCATATTGGGCGGGGTGAGCAAACCGGCCATGCTGGCGGTGTTCACAATGTGGCCTTGGTAAGCCGGATCGGCTTTGGCGGCCTCGAGCATCATGGGTGTGAACAACCGCACGCCGTGCACCACGCCCCAGAGGTTGACGCCCAGCACCCACTCCCAGTCGGCCACCGAGTTTTCCCAAACCAGGCCCCCTGCCCCCACGCCCGCGTTGTTGAAGACAAAGTGCGGTGCGCCAAAACGGCCCTTCACGTCCGCAGCCAGCTGCGCCATGGCCGCAGCATTTGACACATCCACCTTGCGGGCCAGCACTTGCGCGCCTTGGGCTGTCATTTCGGCTGAGGCTTTGTCGAGGGCGTCTTGCTGCACGTCCACCAGCACCAGGTTCATGCCCAGCTTGGCGCCAATGCGGGCACATTCCAGCCCGAAACCCGACCCCGCACCGGTTAAGACGGCGGTTTTGCCTTGGAAGTTCTCGATCATGGGGAAACCTTTTTGAGAGTGAACCCGACGCGCGGGAAATGGACATGAACAGTGCCCGCACGGTCATCGGTGCGGCGCAAGGTGTAGCGGTGGCGGGTGGCAGCGATCAGCTCACCCTCGGTGGGCTCCAGACCGAAGTTGTCGGCTGCGATCACCACCGCGCTGCCCAATGAAATGCCGTGTTCATCCTCAAACACATCATTTTGCACAGGCTCGTGGTTAGCGCTGCGTGCCCACTCCAAAGCTTCTTCGGAGGTGCACTTTCCGGACTTGCCGTGACCGATGGCCTGCATGCGGACCATCCAGGCTTGGATATCGGGAAAGTCATCAAAAATGCCCGCCAGTGCAGGTGTTCGCTCTTGAGTGAACCACAGCGGGTGATAGACGGCAAAATCGGCCACACAGGGTTGGACTCCAAATAGGAAGTCTTGCCCGTGCAGCATGTTGGCGATACTTTGCAGATAAATCTTGTACGTGCCAGTGGCATCCGCTGACGCCATCCGGGCCGCGCCGCCGCGCATGGCCGTTCTGTCGGCCACAAAGGCTTGCACGCTTCCAGCAGGCACACCTGCAAACACTTGCGCCACACCCGTTGGCTGGAAGTTGTAGGCCATGGCAGCGGTGAACAAAGCACTGTCGGCCCACTGCGCCACGATCCGAGCTGCGCCTTTCACGGCGTCAGGGTAGACCGAAGGCGTGGGCGCCAGTTCCTCCAGCACATCGCAAATCAAGGCGGTGTCGCAGTAAATGTCCGCGCCGATCTGCAACACCGGGGTCTTGCGGTATCCACCCGTGAGCGCCGTCAAATCCGGTTTGGGCATGATCATCGGAATGAACACGCTCTTCCAGGCCAGTTGCTTGAAGCCCAGAATCAGGCGGATCTTTTCAGCAAAAGGCGACGTTGGATAGTGGTGCAGGATCAGGTCGGACATGAGGGCTGGCTCAGACCAACTTGACCAGTTGCTTGCCGAAGTTCTTGCCTTTGAGCAAGCCCAGGAACGCTTCAGGAGCAGCTGCCAGACCCTGGGCCACAGATTCGCGTGGTCGCAGTTTGCCGGTGCCAACCAGGGTGCCAAGTTCTTGCAAGGCTTCAGGCCAGACTTCCATGTGCTCGCTGACAATGAAGCCTTCAATCTTCATGCGGTTCACCAAAATCAAGGCTGGGTTGGCCATGGGCAAGGGGGCGCCATCGTAGCCTGCGATCATGCCGCACACGGCGATGCGAGCAAATGCGTTGGTGCGCAACATGACGGCATCGAGCACCATGCCGCCTACGTTTTCAAAATGGCCGTCGATGCCGTTCGGGCAGGCTTGCCGCAGCGCTTTGGAAAGGCTCAGGTAGTCCTTGTGTTCTTTGTAGTCGATACAGGCGTCAAAGCCCAGTTCCTTGACCACGTACTCGCATTTGTCTTTGCCGCCTGCAATGCCCACCACACGGCAGCCGCGAGCTTTTGCCAGAGCACCGTAAGCGCTGCCCACAGCACCGCTGGCGGCGCTGACGGTCACGGTCTCGCCCGCTTTGGGGGCAATGATTTTGACCAGGCCATACCATGCCGTCACACCGGGCATGCCCACTGCACCAAGGTAGTGCGATAGCGGGACATGGGTCGTATCGACCTTGCGCAAAGCGCCAATCACATTGGCATCCACGACACTGAACTCCTGCCAGCCGCCCATGCCCACGACCTGATCACCGGCTTTGAACTTGGGGTGACGGCTATCGACCACCTCGCCCACGGTGCCTCCAATCATGACCTCGCCCAGAGCTTGGGGCTGGGCGTAACTTTTGCTCTCGTTCATGCGTCCACGCATGTAAGGGTCCAGGCTCAGGTAATGGTGGCAGACCAAAACTTCACCGTCTTTGAGCTCAGGCAACGGCAACTCAATCATTTTGAAATTTTGCGCAGTGGCTTCGCCCTGAGGACGGTTGTCAAGGACGATTCTGTGGTTCAAAGGCATGTGTCAGGTCTCCAGTGTAAAAAAATCAATCGGTCGGCAAATCGCCCAATGGTTCCGTGGTGCGACGCGGCATGTATTTGAAGGTGCCCGTGGCATGGGCACACAACTGACCTTCTGCATCGAATACGCTGCCTTCTGTGAAGGCCATGCTGCGGGTGCGGTGCTTTAATGAACCACGTGCTGTCAATATCTGTCCCGCAGAGACTTTGGCGGGACGCATGAAACTGGTTTTCATTTCAATGGTCACAACACCCATCGAAACATCGACACTGCGCGCAGCCGTCGCCATGACCACATCCAGCAGGGTCATCACGGCACCCCCATGGGTGACATCAAACGAATTCAAATGCTCAGGCCGCGGTGCATAGTGCAGCTGCGATTCACCGCCCTCGAACTTTTCAAGGGTAAAGCCCAAGTGGTCCACAAAGGGGATGACCGCGCCAAAAGGAATGCTCATGTTCCACCTTGCAGGGGCATTCAGCCACCAATGATGGCACTCACGCCACCATCCACGGCCAGCCACTGACCGGTGATGTGTTTGCCTGCATCCGAGGCGAACAAAACCGCCAAACCTTTGAGGTCTTCGTCATCGCCGAGGCGGCGCAGCGGCGCACCTGCGGCCATGTTGTCGGCGCCCAGCTTCTCCAGCAATCCGTGCGTCATTTTGCTGGGGAAAAATCCGGGGCATATCGCGTTGACGGTGATACCGTGTTCGCCCCATTCACCCGCCAAGGCCCGTGTGAAGTTGACCACTGCGCCTTTGGATGTGTTGTAGGCGATGGTTTTCATCTCCGAGGGGTTGCCTGCCAACCCGGCAATCGACGCTACATTCAGGATACGGCCCTTACCGCGAGGAATCATGCTCAGTCGTGCCACTTCTTGGGACAAAATGAAATACCCACGCACATTCAGATTCATCACTTTATCCCAGGCCTCCACAGGGTGTTCTTCGGCTGGAGCCCCCCAAGTGGCGCCTGCGTTGTTCACCCAAATGTCAATCGGGCCCATGCGTTCAATCGTCTCTGACGCCACACGGCGGATCTCTGACT
>CANHUM010000181.1 GCA_947463845.1 Comamonadaceae bacterium | reverse complement strand
CGCCGGTCAGCCTGCGTGTGAACCCCAACGTCGACCCCAAAACACACCCCTATATTTCCACCGGTCTCAAGGGCAACAAATTCGGCATCGCGCACGAAGACACCTTGCGCGCTTACCGGCACGCCGCCAGCTTGCCAGGCCTGAAAGTGGTGGGCATCGACTGCCACATCGGCTCACAAATCACCGAGACCACGCCTTATTTGGACGCCATGGACCGCGTGCTCGATCTGGTGGGCGAGATCGAATCTGCAGGCATCCCCATCCACCACATCGACTTTGGGGGTGGCCTGGGCATCAACTACAACGGCGACACACCGCCTGAGGCCGATGCCTTGTGGGCGCAGCTGCTCGCCAAGCTCGATGCCCGTGGCTACGGCCAGCGCCAGCTCATGATCGAGCCTGGCCGCTCTTTGGTGGGCAACGCTGGTGTGTGCCTGACGGAAGTGATGTACCTCAAGCCCGGTGAGCAAAAGAATTTCTGCATCGTCGATGCCGCCATGAACGACCTGCCTCGCCCAGCCATGTACCAGGCCTTTCACCAGATCGTGCCCGTGCTGCCGCGCACAGGTGCAGGTGTGGTGTATGACGTGGTGGGCCCGGTGTGCGAAAGCGGCGACTGGATTGGCCGTGACCGCCAACTGCGGGTAGCGGCCGGTGACGTGCTCGCCGTGTTGTCGGCAGGTGCTTACTGCATGAGCATGGCCAGCAACTACAACACCCGGGGTCGCGCTGCAGAAATTCTGGTGGACGGCACCCAGGCCCACCTGATTCGCCAACGCGAATCGGCGTTTGACACCTTTGCACTGGAGCAACTGGTTTAACAGCGGCGCCCACCAGGCTCCAGACGCAGGCGACTTGACTCAGGGCTGCCGAAGCCAGCGCACAAGCCGCAAGCCCAGCAAAACTGCCAAGATGCCCGCGTACACCAGCACCTCGTCAAAGTCCTGCTTGCCCGCCCTCATCCACCAAAAGTGAAGCACGGCGAGCAGAGCCACCCCATAGACACCCCGGTGCAGCAGTTGCCAGCGCTTGCCGCCGAGCCAGCGCACGGCGCGGTTGAACGAGGTGGCCGCCAGCGCCAGCAGCACCACAAAAGCTGAAAATCCCAGCAGAATGAAGGGGCGCTTGGCAATGTCCTTCACCGTGTCTGTCAGGTCAAAGCCCATGTCCAACCAGGCGTAGCACAGCAGGTGCAAACAGGCGTAGCCAAACACCAGCAAACCCAGCATGCGCCGAAAACGCAGCAACTCGGGCCAGCCCAGCAGATGGCGCAAGGGGGTCACGGCCAACACGAGGCACAGGGCACGCAGGGTCCAGTCACCCGTCGAGCGGATCAGGGCCTCGGCAGGATTGGCCCCCAATTGGTCCTGCAGAGTCTGCAGGACCAGCCAGGCCAGGGGCAGCATGCCCAGGGCCAGAATCGCCCACCAGGCCATGGGGTGGCGCAGCGCAGACCTCATGCCGACACCGCCTGCGAACACCCCTGCATCAGAAGAATTTCTTCAGGTCCATGCCGGCATACAGCTGGCCCACCTGTGCCTCGTAGCCATTGAACATGAGGGTCTTGCGCTTCTTGGCCAGCAAGCCGTCTTCACCGATGCGTCGCTCGGTGGCCTGACTCCAGCGTGGGTGGTCCACATTCGGATTCACGTTGGAATAAAAGCCATACTCCTGCGGCGCGGATTTTTCCCATGAGATCACGGGCTGCTTGTCGGTGAAGCGGATCTTGACCAGGCTCTTGCCACTCTTGAAGCCGTACTTCCAGGGCACCACCAAGCGCACAGGTGCACCATTTTGTTTGGGCATGACTTCGCCGTACATGCCAAAGGCCAGCAGGGTCAGCGGGTGCATGGCTTCGTCCATGCGCAAACCTTCCAAATAAGGCCAATCCACCACACCACCCCGAACCCCGGGCATGGTTTTGGGGTCGGCCAAGGTGACGAACTCGACATACTTGGCACCCGGCAGCGGCTCCACACGCCGAATCAGTTCAGCCAGCGAATAGCCCACCCAAGGGATCACCATGGACCATCCTTCCACACAGCGCAGGCGGTAAATGCGCTCTTCCATGGCACCCCACTTCATCAGGTCCTCGAGGTTCACGCGGCCGGGTTTCTTGACCAAGCCTTCAATGTCCACGCTCCAGGGGTCGGTTTTGAGGGTGTGCGCCCGCTTGGCCGGATCGCCTTTGTCGGTGCCAAACTCGTAGAAATTGTTGTACGTCGTCGCGTCTTTGTAAGGGGTCAGTTTGTCCATGACCACTGCACCCGGCAGCTTGGTGGGCACCGCCGCCAAAGGCGGCAATTGACCTGGGCGGGCCATCTGTGCCCGGGCATCGCGGGCGCCCCACGCCGCCAAAGCCAGACCCGCTGTGCCCATCGCCGCCTGTTGAATGAGCGCTCTGCGTTGCAGATACACCGTCTGGGGCGTGATTTCACTGGAAACAGGGTGTTGGAAACCCGAGCGGTCAGAAAAAATGATCATGGTTCAACCTTGGAGTTCACCTGGCGATTGTGAACTTTTCAACCAATGCCTGCAGAGCAGGTGCATTTGGCGGTCCAGATTGTGGGCACCCGGGCGCTGGGGCTTGCTAGCCCCAGCGGGTGATCAAAGCGTGCCGTAACTGTGCAGGCCGCTGAGGAACATGTTGACCCCCAGGAAAGCAAAGGTCGTGATGCCCAAGCCCACCAGCGCCCACCAGGCGGCGACGGTACCGCGCAGCCCCTTCATCAGGCGCATGTGCAGCCAGGCAGCGTAGTTCAGCCACACGATCAGCGCCCAGGTCTCTTTCGGGTCCCAGCTCCAGTAACCGCCCCAAGCCTCAGCCGCCCACAAGGCGCCCAGCACTGTGGCGATGGTGAAGAAGGCAAAGCCCACGGCGATGGATTTGTACATCACATCGTCCAGAATCTCATAGGACGGCAGGCGCTCGGCAATGCGGCGACGGCCCATCAAAATGCCCGCCACGATGAAGGCAGAAATCCCGAAGTAAACCATCCAATAGCTGCTGGTCTGGTCGTTGGCGGATTGGCGGAACACCACCGGCTCGAAGCACAGCACAATGCCCAGCAGCCACAAAGGCGCCAGCTTGTACCAACGGGTTTCGGTGGCCTGCTGCTTGATCAGGTAGGCAAATGCCACCATGGCCGCCAGGGCAAAAGTGCCATAACCAATGAAGTTGGCCGGCACATGCACCTTCATCCACCAGCTCTTGAGGGCAGGCACCAGGGGCTGGATTTCGTGCGCCTCGCGCACCAGCGTGTACCAGAGCAAAAAGCCTACCGCAGCACTGACCACCAGCATCACAAAGGCCCCCAGGGCGCGGGTTTTGTATTGCGCTTCGTAGTACAGGTAAAAGGCCGTCGTCATCCAGCAAAACATGATGAAGACTTCGTAGAGGTTGCTCACCGGGATGTGTCCGATGTCCGGGCCCAGCTGGTGGCTTTCGTACCAGCGCACCAAGGTGCCGATCAGGGCCAGGCCCACCGCCACCCAGGCCATGCGCGAACCCAGAGACTCCATGGCATCACCCTGACCACGGATGAACACACCAGCCCAGTAAAACACCGTGCTGATGAAAAACAGGATGCTCATCCACAGGATGGCCGACTGGCTGGAGAGGAAATACTTGAGCAGGAACACCTGCTCGGCCCGCGCCAGATCGCCCTGGTACAGGTAAATGGCCAACAACGACAGACCGGAGACCACCAGCATCAAAGTGCGCAGCGGACGCCAGAACCAGCCCAGCCAGATCACCGCAGGCAAGCTGCCGATCAGGATGGCCTGCTCGTACACATCCATCGCGTGCTGGTAACGCGTGAAGGCGAACACCGTCCCCAACAGCGCCAACAGGGCAAAGCCCCAATCCAGCGCCGAGCGGCTGGAAAAATAGCCTGGATTCAATGTGACAGTCGTCATGGTGCTTTCTCGGAGCGGCCCAGCAAACGGGCACTCAGTTGGTCAAATTCACGGTCCACGTCCATGGTCTTGCGGTTGGACGACAAGGCCACGCTGGCTTGGGCCCCATCACCCTGGGGTGACAGCCAAACCCACAAGCGTCGTTCCCGAACATACAGCATCGCAAAAATACCCAGGATCAAAAGGGCACAACCCAGGTACACGATGGATTGGCCAGGGG
>CANHUM010000180.1 GCA_947463845.1 Comamonadaceae bacterium | reverse complement strand
GAGTGGGTGCTGGGCGGCGAAGTGCAGCAAGACATCGTGGGCATGATCAACCGCGCAGGCGGCAAGGCCGTGGGCCTGACGGGCCGCGATGGCGGGCTGATCCGCGCCAAAAAACTGCGCCTGGTGGACAGCCAGGACCCGAGCAAAGAACACGATGTGGGCCAGGTCGGCGAAATTGAAAGCATCGATCCCTCGATCCTGACCTGCCTGCAGGACGATGCCTTCATTCCCGTGGTCAGCCCCATCGGATTTGGGGCCAACAACGAAAGCTACAACATCAACGCCGATGTGGTGGCCGCCAAGCTCGCCACCGTGCTGCAGGCCGAGAAGTTGCTCATGCTCACCAACATCCGTGGCGTGCTTGACAAACAAGGCCAGCTGCTGACCGAATTGACACCTGGCCGCATCGACGAGCTGTGCGCCGACGGCACCATCAACGGCGGCATGATCCCCAAAATCGCCGGTGCACTCGATGCCGCCAAGAGCGGCGTCAACGCGGTGCACATCATCGATGGCCGCGTGCCCCATGCCATGCTGCTCGAAGTGCTGTCCGAGCAGGCCTTCGGCACCATGATCAAGAGCCGCTGAAGCCCGATTCCGATGCAACAGCGCCAGCAGGACACCCAGAGGACGACATGAGCGACACCCCAGCAGACCCCGCCGATTTTCTGGATGAAGACGCCGCCCCCGCGCGCAAGCGGCCCCGGCCTGGTGAGCGTCGTTTGCAGATTTTGCAAACCCTGGCCGCCATGCTGCAGCAGCCCGACTCCGAGCGCATCACCACCGCAGCGCTGGCTGCCCGCATCGGGGTGAGCGAGGCGGCACTGTACCGGCACTTTGCCAGCAAGGCCCAGATGTTCGAAGGCCTGATCGACTTCGTGGACCAGTCCATCATGGGCCTGATCCGTCAGGTCACCGACCGCGAGCCTGCTGGCCCACAACAGGCCGGGCGCATCGTGGCTTTGTTGTTGCAGTTCGCCGAGAAAAACCCCGGCATGAGCCGCGTCCTGAATGGCGAAGCTTTGGCCTTTGAGCACGAACGCCTGCAAGAGCGCATCAACTTGCTGTTTGACAAGATCGAAGCGCAGCTGCGCCAGTCGCTCAAAACCGCCGACGCCCCGGCGTCGAATGCCGAGGTGCAAGTCATCGCCTCCTTGCTGGTGGCCTTCATGCAAGGCCGTTTGCAGCGCTTTGCCCGTTCGGGCTTCAGGCGCTTGCCCTCCGAGCATTTGCAGGCGGCCTTGGTGCGAATTCTGTCACTGACCCCATGAGACTCCAAGAAAAAATCGCATTGGTCACAGCAGCAGGGCAAGGCATTGGTCAGGCCGCAGCACTGGCCATGGCCGCTGAAGGCGCGACCGTTTACGCGACCGATGTCAACGCCGAACTGCTCAAGTCTTACCAAGGCGTGGCGAATGTGCATACTGCCGTGCTCGATGTCCTCGACAAGTCAGCCATTGCCGCGCAGGTGGCCAGCTTGAACCGCATTGACATCGTCTTCAACTGCGCTGGCTTTGTGCACAACGGCAACATTGAATTGGCGACCGATGAAGATTGGGAGTTTGCCTTCAACCTCAACGTGCGCTCGCAATTCTGGATGATCCAGGCGGTCATCCCCAAAATGGTCGCGCAGTTCAAAGAAGGCGGCCATGGCGGCAGCATCATCAACATGGCGAGCGTGTGCTCCAGCGTGCGCGGATTGCCTAACCGCTTCATCTACGGCACCAGCAAAGCGGCCGTGATCGGTCTCACAAAAAGTGTGGCGGCCGACTATGTGCGCCAGGGCATCCGGTGCAATGCGATTTGCCCCGGCACGGTGGATACGCCTTCGTTGCAAGACCGTATCAACAGCTATGCCGACCCGGTACAAGCCCGTCAGGACTTCATCAACCGCCAGCCCATGGGTCGTCTGGCGCAAGCGCACGAGATCGCACCCATCGTCACTTTCCTCGCTTCCGACGAATCCACCTTCGCCACGGGCAATGCCTACATGGTCGATGGTGGCATGACCATTTGATTTTTTGCTGAAAGCCCCCCATGAACTTGCTCGACATGAAAGGCCGCCATGCGGTCATCACCGGTGGTGCCACCGGTTTGGGTTTTGCCATTGCACAACGCATGTTGGCCTCGGGCGCCCGCGTCACGATCTGGGACCGCGATGCCGCCGGCATGGCCCAGGCTGCCGAGCAACTGCGTCAAGGGCAGGCTGCGGTGGTCAACACTGTGCAGGTGGATGTGACCGACCACGCTTCGGTGGTGCAGGCCACGGCCCACACCACGGCGCTGGCGCCGGTGGAC
Organism: Comamonadaceae bacterium; assembly: GCA_947463845.1. Lineage (GTDB taxonomy): Bacteria > Pseudomonadota > Gammaproteobacteria > Burkholderiales > Burkholderiaceae_C > Limnohabitans_A. Next base: position 1,841 of record CANHUM010000180.1, on the reverse strand, counting down.
GTGCTGGTCAACAGCGCGGGCATCACCGGCCCCAACACCAAGGTCTGGGACTACCCGGTGGACGCCTGGAAGCAGGTGTTCGACGTCAACGTGCATGGCTTGTTCCATTGCTGCCGCGAACTCAGCGCGCACATGAAGGCCCGCAACTACGGGCGCATCGTCAACATCGCCTCGGTGGCGGGCAAAGACGGCAACCCCAACGCCAGCGCTTACAGCGCCAGCAAGGCGGCGGTGATCGGGCTCACCAAATCGCTGGGCAAGGAGTTGGCCGACACGGGTGTGCGCGTCAACTGTGTCACCCCGGCGGCTGTGAAGACGGCGATTTTTGATCAAATGACGCCCGAGCACATCCAGTTCATGCTTTCCAAAATTCCAATGGCCCGCTTTGGCGAGCCCGAAGAAGTCGCCGCCATGGTGACCTGGCTGAGCACCGAAGAATGTTCTTTCTCCACGGGCGCGGTCTTTGACCTCTCCGGTGGCCGTTCCACCTATTGATTGTTTGCACACCGAGAGGTTTTATGAAACTCGTTCGTTATGGCCAACCCGGCAAGGAAAAACCCGGTCTGATCGATGCCCAAGGCCGTTTGCGCGACCTCAGTGGCGTGGTCAAAGACATCTCGCCCGAGCTGCTGAACGACAAGGCCCTGGCCAAGCTGGCCAAAGTCAAAACCGACAAGCTGCCCCTGGTGCGTGGCCCAAAGCGTTTTGGCACCCCCATCTCGTACACCAGCAAATTCATTGCCATTGGCCTCAATTACGCCGACCACGCGGCCGAGGCAGGCATGCCCATCCCGGCCGAGCCGATCGTGTTCACCAAAGCCATCTCGTGCATCCAGGGCGCCAATGACGACGTCATGCTGCCCAAAGGCTCCAAAAAGTCGGACTGGGAAGTCGAGCTGGGTGTGGTCATCGGCACACGTGCCCGCTACGTCTCGCAAAAAGACGCCCTCAACCACGTGGCTGGCTATTGCGTCGTCAACGACGTGAGCGAGCGCGAGTACCAGCTCGAGCGCGGCGCCACTTGGGACAAGGGCAAGGGCTGCGACACCTTTGGCCCCGTGGGTCCCTGGCTGGTCACACGCGACGAAGTGCCCAACCCGCAAGCCCTGGGCATGTGGCTCGATGTGAACGGCGTGCGCTTTCAGACCGGCAACACCAAGACCATGATCTTTGGCGTGGCCAAGCTGGTCAGCTACGTGAGCCAATTCATGACCCTTGAGCCCGGCGACATCATCACCACCGGCACCCCGCCCGGCGTCGGCATGGGCGTCAAGAAAGAGGGCAAGCCAGCCCCGGTCTTCTTGAAGCGTGGCGACGTCATGCGCCTGGGCATCGAAGGCCTGGGCGAACAAACCCAGAAAGTCGTGGCCTTCAAAGCCTGAGGTCAGTCCAGCCCCCCGGCAGATCCCGATTTACCCTCGATCTGCCGGGCTCTTTGTTGGGCAGGGTGGTTTTGGTGCAGAATAGAACGATCGTTCTTTTTTGCAGCCCATGACCGACCGCCAACCCCCCAACAACGTTGAAAGCCTGCCGCCCCCCGAGCCGGGTCGGCGCGTGCTCATCAAAGGCCAGCAAACCAAGGCGGCCATCATCGACGCGGCCCTGGGCCTGGCCTCGCAAATCGGCCTGGAGGGCCTGTCCATCGGTGCTGTGGCCGAGGTCACGGGCATGAGCAAGTCGGGCGTGTTCGCCCACTTTGGCTCGCGCGAAGAACTGCAGATTTCCGTCATCCGCGAGTACCACGACCGCTTTGAGTCCAGCGTCTTTTACACGGCCATGAAAAAGAGCCGTGGCCTGCCCCGGCTGCAGGCCCTGTTTGACAACTGGATGGTGCAGACCTC
>CANHUM010000179.1 GCA_947463845.1 Comamonadaceae bacterium | reverse complement strand
GATTCAGCGCAGGTTGTAAAAGGCCGAACGGCCTGGGTACACGGCCACATCACCCAGATCTTCCTCGATGCGCAGCAGCTGGTTGTACTTGGCCATGCGGTCCGAGCGGCTCATGGAACCCGTCTTGATCTGACCAGCATTCAAGCCCACGGCGATGTCTGCAATCGTGGCGTCTTCGGTCTCGCCTGAGCGGTGAGAGATGACGGCGGTGTAACCGGCGCGCTTGGCCATTTCGATGGCGGCAAAGGTTTCGGTCAGGGTGCCGATTTGGTTGATTTTGATCAGGATCGAATTGGCGATCCCTTTGTCGATGCCTTCTTTGAGAATACGGGTGTTGGTCACGAAGAGATCGTCACCCACGATTTGCACGTTTTTGGCCAAACGGTCTGTCAGGATTTTCCAGCCCTCCCAATCGCCTTCGGCCATGCCGTCTTCGATGCTGATGATGGGGTATTTGTCGCACCAGGCCGCCAGCATGTCGGTCCATTGCTCCGATGTCAGGCGGATGCCACCTTCACCAGCCAGCACGTATTGGCCGTCTTTGTAGAACTCGCTGGCCGCACAGTCCAGCCCGATGGCGATCTGCTCGCCAGCGGTGTAACCGGCTGCAGCAATCGCGTCGAGCACCATCTGAATGGCCGCTTCATGGCTGTCAATGTTGGGGGCAAAACCGCCTTCGTCGCCAACGGCAATGCTCATGCCCTTGTCGTGGATGATTTTCTTCAAGGCATGAAACACTTCGGCGCCCCAACGCACGGCTTCGCGGAAAGAGGGTGCGCCCACGGGGATGATCATGAACTCCTGCAAGTCCAGGTTGTTGTTGGCGTGTGCGCCGCCGTTGATGACGTTCATCATGGGAACGGGCAGCTGGTTGCCGTTCATGCCGCCAAAGTAGCGGTACAGGGGCAGGCCGGACTCTTCGGCGGCGGCACGGGCCACGGCCATGGACACGGCCAGCATGGCGTTGGCGCCCAGGCGACTCTTGTTGTCGGTCCCGTCCAGATCAATCAGGGTGCGGTCCAAAAAGGCCTGTTCGGATGCATCGAGGCCCAGCACGGCTTCAGAAATTTCGGTGTTGATGTGTTCGACGGCCTTGAGAACGCCTTTGCCCAAATAGCGGCCCTTGTCGCCGTCACGCAGCTCGATGGCTTCGCGGCTGCCGGTCGAGGCGCCAGACGGTACCGCAGCCCGGCCCATGACGCCCGATTCCAGCAACACGTCGCATTCGACGGTAGGGTTGCCACGGCTGTCAAGGATTTCACGGCCGACGATATCAACGATTGCACTCATGTTTGAACTTTCTCAATTTAAAAACAAAACGGGTCTTCAAAGCCTGCGGGTCAGACGCCTTCGACGGCCACCATGCGCATGATGGCAGCCCCTGCGCGGGCTTCACGGGCTTTGAGGTATTCGGGCAGTTCGTAAAAGGCCTGGGCGGCCTCGAACGAGGGGAATTTGAGGACGACGATGCGCTCGGGTGCCCAGTCACCCTCGAGCACTTGCACCTGGCCGCCACGCACGCACACCTCGGCGCCAGCGGTTTTCATGGCCGCGGTGGACCACTTTTTATACTCTTCATACTGAACAGGATTGGTGACCTGAACGTGGGCAATGATGTAGCCGCTCATGCGAAGTTGTCCTCTAAAAATGGGTTTTTCTTGGTCACGGCATCGAGCTGAACCAAGGTTTCCAGCAAGGCCTGCATCTTGCCCAGAGGCACGGCATTCGGGCCATCTGACCAAGCATCGGCTGGTTTGGGGTGTGTCTCCATAAAGAGACCCGCCACGCCCACGGCTACGCCTGCGCGGGCGAGCACGGGCACCATCTCCCGGGCTCCGCCGCTGCTGGTGCCTTGGCCGCCAGGCTTTTGCACCGAGTGGGTCACGTCGAACACCACCGGGGCGCCGGTCTTGCGCATTTCGGCAAGGCTGGTCATGTCGGCTACCAAGTTGTTATAGCCAAAACTCACACCCCGCTCGCAAGCCAGAAAATTGTCCTCGGGTAAGCCGACTTCGCGTGCAGCGTCACGGGCTTTGTCAATGACGTTTTTCATGTCCCAGGGGGCGAGGAACTGCCCCTTTTTGATGTTCACCGGCTTGCCCGACTGGGCCACGGCGCGGATGAAATCGGTTTGACGGCACAAAAACGCAGGGGTCTGCAACACGTCCACCACGCTGGCCACGGTTTTGACTTGCGACTCGTCGTGGACATCGGTGAGGATGGGTACACCGATCTGGCGGCGTACTTCATCCAGGATTTTCAGGCCGGCATCGATGCCGACCCCGCGTTTGGTGCTGCCCGAGGAGCGGTTGGCCTTGTCGAACGAGCCTTTGTAGATGAGGGGGATGCCCAGCTTCGAGCATGCCTCTTTCAGGCGTCCCGCCACTTCGAGGGACATCTCCATGCCTTCGATGGAGCATGTTCCGGCGATCAGAAAGAAGGGCTGCTGAAGTCCAACGTCAAATCCGCAGAGTTTCATGGGAGGTCCTGTGACGAGAGGGGTGATCAGGCTTTGACCTTGTGCTCAACCGCCGCCTTGATAAAGGCGTTGAACAAGGGGTGACCATCCCAGGGCGTTGACTTGAATTCGGGGTGGAACTGCACGCCCACATACCAGGGGTGCACGGTTTGAGGCAGCTCGACGATTTCGGTCAGTTGCTCGCGCTGCGTCAAGGCCGAGATCACCAGGCCGGCCTTGCGCAGGTCGTCCAGATAATTCACATTGGCCTCGTAACGGTGGCGGTGGCGTTCGGTCACCACGTCGCCATAAATCTGGTGGGCCAGCGTGCCTTTGGCCACGTCGGAGCTTTGTGCGCCCAGACGCATGGTGCCCCCCAGATCAGAGTTGGCGTCGCGCTTTTGGATCGAGCCGTCGGCGTCTTTCCATTCGTTAATCAGGGCGATCACGGGGAAAGGCGTTTCGGGTTCAAATTCCGTGCTGTTGGCGTCTTTCATGCCTGCCACATGGCGAGCGTATTCGATGGTAGCCACTTGCATGCCCAGACAAATGCCCAGGTAAGGCACTTTGTGGGTGCGGGCATATTGCGCGGTTTCGATCTTGCCTTCTACGCCGCGTTTGCCAAAGCCGCCGGGCACCAGCACACCATCGTAACTGGCCAAGCTGGCCACGGTTTCGGGGGTGATGGTTTCAGAGTCGATGTGTTGGATTTTCACGCGGACATGGTTGCGCATGCCAGCGTGCTTGAGCGCCTCGTTGACCGATTTGTAGCTGTCGGTCAGCTCCACGTACTTGCCCACCATGGCAATGGTCACTTCGCCTTGTGGGTGTTCGGTGTCATGCACCAGATCGTCCCAGCGCTTCAGGTTGGCAGGCTGGGTGTTCAGGCGCAGCTTGTCGCAAATCAGGCCATCCAGACCTTGTTCATGCAAAACGCGGGGGACTTTGTAGATGGTGTCCACATCGGGCATGGAAATCACACCCCAGCCTTGCACATTGGTGAACAAGGAAATCTTGTCGCGCTCGTCATCGGGGATATAGCGGTCAGCACGGCAAAGCAGGGCGTCAGGTTGGATCCCGATTTCGCGCAATTTTTGAACGGTGTGCTGCGTGGGCTTGGTCTTGAGTTCACCGGCCGCGGCGATCCAGGGCAGGTAGGTCAGGTGCACAAAGGCGGTGTTGTTGGGACCCAAGCGCAGGCTGAGCTGTCGCACGGCCTCCAGAAATGGCAGCGATTCAATGTCACCCACCGTGCCGCCAATTTCCACAATGGCGACATCCACCGCTTCGGGCGTGCCGTACCCCGCGCCGCGTTTGACGAAGTCCTGGATTTCGTTGGTGACATGGGGGATCACCTGCACGGTTTTGCCCAGGTAGTCGCCACGACGCTCTTTTTCTAGGACGCTCTTGTAGATTTGGCCCGTGGTGAAGTTGTTGGTCTTCTTCATCCGGGTGTTGATGAAGCGCTCGTAGTGGCCCAGGTCCAGGTCGGTCTCTGCACCATCGTCGGTCACAAACACCTCGCCGTGTTGGATCGGCGACATGGTGCCGGGGTCAACGTTGAGGTAGGGATCGAGCTTGATGAGGGTGACGGAGAGGCCGCGCGATTCGAGGATGGCGGCGAGCGATGCGGAGGCGATTCCCTTGCCCAGAGAAGACACCACACCGCCGGTGACGAAGACGAATTTGGTCATGTCCAAG
>CANHUM010000178.1 GCA_947463845.1 Comamonadaceae bacterium | reverse complement strand
CGTTCATCTCAATGTGCATTCCTAAAGACGGGGTTGGTCACCATAACCCCACTGCGAAGCATTGAGCAATCCGGAAACTCCCGCACAAGCGTGATATGGGACACGCAAGCGCCAGCCATCCTGCAGCGTGATCAGGTCCATGGCAAATGGGCTTGCGCAGCTTGATGCAAGTCAAGAATCAAATCGTGAGGGCACTCCAACCCGGTCGAAAAGCGCACCAAGGTGCCAGGCTTCAGGTGGTCTGGCCAAGCCTGACGCATGGAGGCAATGTCATAGGGAACCACCAGGCTAACCGGCCCCCCCCAGCTGTAGCCAATATGAAAAAGCTTCAGGCTGTCGCAAAAAGCATCAACCTGAGCTTGGCTGTAACGGGCATCGATCATCACGCTGAACAAACCCGCGGCCAAGCCTCCACCGGGAATTCGTGCGCACAATGCACGCCAGTGAGAATGGCCGGGTGCACCCTCAAAAGCCGGATGCAACAATTGAGCGCATTGTGGCTGTCCTTGCCACCATGCAGCCAAAGCCCTGGCCGTACTGTCATGCGCCCTGTAACGCAGGTCGATGCTGGACAAGGATCGCAGCACGGTTTCAGCATCGTTGGCCGCCACGCCGAAACCCAGACGCATGTGGCAGAGCTTGATTTTCAGGTGCAAGGCAGCGTCGCGTGTGATGACGCTGCCCATCAGCACATCACCACCGCCGCTGGGGTATTTGGTCAGCGCATGGGCACTGATATCCACAAACAGGCTGCCCTCCCCGCCCGCACCATCAGCAAGCAAATCGAAAGGTTTGAAGGCCAGACCCGCGCCCCATGTGTTATCCAGGGCGCACAAGACACCTCGTGCGCGGCACCGGCGCACCATCTCGGGTAAATCAGGAAACTCCATGCTGACAGAACCTGGGGCCTCGAGCCACACCAGTCGCGTGCGAGCCGAAATCTGTCGGGACAGATCGTCTGGGTCCATCGGGTCATAAAAACGGTGTGTGATGCCAAAGTGTTGCAACTCACCCGCAGCCAGTGCCTTGTTGGGGCCGTAGGCGTTATCTGGAATCAGGACCTCGTCGCCCGTGTGCAGCACCGACAAGGCCACCAAGGCCAAGGCCGCCAGGCCACTGGGCACAAGCAAACACTGAAGACCGCCTTCAAGACTGCACAATCGTTCTTCGAGCAGATAAGTGGTGGGGGTCCCGTGCAGGCCGTAGGTATACGCTGACTTGTCTTTCCACTCCCGCTGGCGCATGTCCTTCACTGTAGGAAAGTACACCGTGGAGGCCTTGTAGACGCCCGGCTGGGGTGCATCAAACTCGGCTGGCGGCTTGTAAGGGTGGTGAATCAGACCAGTCGCCACATGGCCGACTGAGGATTTTTTGGAATCGTCTTGCATCCGCGCATCCTAATGCAAACAGCCTCCCGAAGGAGGCTGTTTGCATGGAATTGAGGGTATGTCCGAGGTGACTCAGACACTCCATTTTTGCAGGATTTTTTCGGGGCGCATGTTGTCGTAGGGCTCGAAAGGTTGGTGAATCCAGGGGTTGGTTGGCAAATCTTCAACCGAATAATCAGGTTGGAAAGTGGAGACGCCTTTGGTCCAGATCACGGCTGTGCGCAATTCGGTCACAGGTTTGTAGTTATTTTTCAACTGATCCACCACCGCTCGCAGAGTGTGACCGGTGTCGGCCAGATCATCCACCAAAAGCACCTTACCGGCAATTTCACCTTTGGGCGTGGTGATGTAACGGGCGATGTCCAAGTGGCCCTGCACTGTGCCAGCTTCGGCACGGTAAGAGCTGGTAGACATGATGGCCAGGGGCTTGTCGAAAATGCGCGACAAAATGTCGCCAGGACGCATCCCACCACGGGCCAGGCACAAAATGTTGTCAAATTCCCAGCCCGACTGGTAGATCTTGATAGCGAGTTTTTCGATCAGGTTGTGGTACTCGTCGTAGCTCACGTAAAGGTGCTTGCCGTCTTCGGTCAACATGGGGACACTCCAAAAAATCAGGGGTTGAAATCAATGACTGTGTACAGGGCCCGATGCTCAAACGGCAAAGGGGTTGTGCAGCAAGATCGTGTGGTCACGGTCGGGGCTGGTGGAAACCACATGCACGGGAACGCCGGTCACCTGGGCAATACGGTCCAGATAATAGCGGGCCGTGGCTGGCAGCTTGGCCATCTCGGTCACGCCCACGGTCGTCTCGGTCCAGCCAGGAATCACTTCATAGATGGGCTTGCAGCGAGCGATTTCGTCTGCCCCCATAGGCAGGATATCGATCGTTTCACCATCCAGTTCATAGCCTGTGCACAGCAGCAATTCTTTCAAGCCGTCGAGCACGTCGAGCTTGGTGATGCACAAACCGCTGAGTCCATTGACCTGCGCGCTGCGCTTGAGTAAAGCAGCGTCAAACCAGCCGCAGCGGCGCGAACGGCCGGTGGTCACACCTTTTTCAGCACCCACGGTGGACATGTGATAACCAGGAGTACCCGGGGTTTCCCAGTCCAGTTCGGTGGGAAAAGGGCCGCCACCCACGCGTGTGCAATACGCTTTGGTGATGCCCAAGATGTAATGCAGCATGCCTGGGCCCACACCTGCACCGGCAGCGGCGTTGCCTGCCACGCAGTTGCTGGATGTCACAAATGGGTAAGTGCCGTGGTCCACGTCGAGCAAAGTGCCCTGCGCGCCCTCAAACAGCAAATTGGCACCGGCCTCGTGCGCATCGTTCAACTCGCGAGAGACGTCGGCCACCATCGGCAACAAATCTTTGGCGTAAGCCATGGCCTCGTTGTAGGTGGTGTCAAAGTCCACGGGTGCAGCACCCAGAATGTTGACCAAAATTTCGTTGTGCAGAGCCAGGTTTTCACGGAGCTTGGTGGCAAAACGCTCGGGGTACTTGAGGTCTTGCACACGCAAGGCGCGACGCGCCACTTTGTCTTCGTAAGCGGGGCCAATGCCGCGACCAGTGGTGCCGATTTTGGCGGTACCGGCTTTTTCCTTGGCGGCTTCGCGGCCAACATCCAGCGCAACGTGGTAGGGCAATATCAGCGGGCAGGCCTCGCTGACGCGCAAGCGTGAGCGCACCTCTACACCGGCTTTTTCAAGTCCTGCAATTTCTTCGAGCAGCTTGGGGACGGACAGAACCACACCGTTACCGATATAGCACTTCACGCCAGCGCGCATGATGCCGCTGGGAATCAGGTGCAAGGCGGTCTTGACGCCATTGATGACCAAGGTGTGCCCCGCGTTGTGACCACCCTGAAATCGCACCACGCCTTGCGCACTCTCGGTCAACCAGTCGACCAATTTGCCTTTGCCCTCGTCGCCCCATTGGGTGCCCACGACGACCACGTTACGGCCTTGCTTCATGTTCATGCTTGAAATATTCTTTCTCAAAGAGCCTGTACCAACCACTGTCCTGCCGCTTCGATCAATTCGCGGTCGCAATGGAATTCGTCTACTTCGCTTTCGTGGCCGGGCAAAACACAGACCACGGTTTCGCCTCGGCTGCGCAGCGCAGCGATGGCCGCGCGCAAGGAAGCCGACTGGCCCCAGGGGGCACGGATGGCCGCACGCAATGCCAGAGGCGCAACAGCGGCCACCAATTCTTTCAAATCAAGGCTGAAACCCACCGCCGGACGGTCGCGGTCAATACGGTGCCCAAAGACCGCCCCTACGCCGTCATAGCGCCCACCACGGGCCAAGGCGTCAGATGCACCTTTGGCATAGATGGCAAACCGCATGCCGCTGTAATAGGCATACCCGCGGGAATCGCCCAGATCGAAACTGACAGCCACGCCTGGAATTTGCTCAGCCAACCAGCGCAGTTGCGCCAAGGCCTGCACGATCTCAGGGTGGCCTGGCAAAAGTGATGCTGCCCGGTCAAGGACATGGATATCGCCGTACAAATCGACCAAGGCCAGGAGCCCCTCGCGCACGACGGGCGCCAGATCAGCACTCAAATGCGTCAGCGCAGAGGCGTCCTTGCTCGCTAAAGCCGCATGGATGGCGTGACGCTGGGCTTCGCTCAAAGGCTGATCTTGCAGCAAGCGGTTCACGATGCGGGCATCGGCCAGGTCCACCTGCAACTCTGAGGCGCGGCCAGCGGCCAAGCAGTCCAGCGCCAACTGGAGAATTTCCAGATCGGCTTCAGGGCCGGCGTGACCGTATATTTCAGCGCCCAGTT